>JANMIM010001021.1:0-13951 GCA_031375795.1 Bacteroidota bacterium | reverse complement strand
GGCTCGCGTTTCAGTCCTTTTCCTGGATTTTCACGCAAGACAAGGAGAGCCACGACTTGCTCGCGAAGTTTGCGGGCAACGAACGCATCACGGTGGCAGGCGACACGCGGTTTGACCGGGTGGCCCAGCTCCCCGGCAAGTTTGAGGAGGTGCTTGGGATCGCCGCGTACATCGCTGGGCGGCGCTGCATCGTGGCGGGTAGCACATGGCCGCGCGACGAAGCGATCGTGCTGCCCGTGATCGAGCGGCTGCGGCGCGATGGTTTGTGCTGGATCATCGCCCCACACGAGATTCATCCGCAACACATCGATCACCACGTCCACGGCAGCGGTGGCCGCATGGCCAAGTACAGCGACCTGGAAAATGCCAGCTCGAATTGTGATGTCTTGTGGATCGACAACATCGGCATGCTTTCGCGGCTCTACCATTATTCCGAGCTCGTCTACATCGGCGGCGGTTTTGGGGTGGGCATCCACAACACGCAGGAGCCTGCGGTGTACGGAAACCCGGTTGTTTTCGGGCCCGTGTATGACAAATTCCAGGAGGCTGTGGACTTGGTCGCTGCCGGTGGTGCCCGCTCAGTGAGCGCCGCCGACGAACTTCAGGCCGCCATCATGCACTGGTTGGATGATGCGTCTTTGTTGGCATTCACCCGCAGCGCCAACCTGGAATACATGAAGGGAAAGACCGGTGCTACGGCTGCCATCCTGGCAAAATTGACGGTGATGGGGTTTTTGAGGGTGGAGGGAAACCTCAATTCTTGAGGTCGTAGCTGACCTTGTAACGCATGGTTTCGTTGGCTCCCAACTTGATGCGCATTTCCCGCAGGAGGCGCCAGTCTGCCCATTGATCCAGGACCAGGGCCTGTGCCTGCATGGCCATCGTGGCAAGCAGTGGCCGCTCGGTGCCAGCAACTCCACCTGATTGCAAAACCACCAACCCGTTGCGGCCATAGACGACATCCACCCAAGCCTGGTCCACCTTGCCGATGCCGTCTAGCAGTGCCAGTCGGATCGGTTTGCCGGTGCGGTCATAGTTGAGCAGGTAAGTCTGGGCGATGTTGCCTGCCGCATCATACACGACGCGACGCACGGGCTTGCCCTCGTCGTCCAGGTATTCGAGGCTGAACTGGCAGCGTGCCATGTCGTTGGGAGAGAGTGATGTGGCGTTGAAGCTTTGGTTGTCATGGACAAAAAAGACCCATACGCAGTCATCCGCCAAGTCCTCGCCCCGTCGGCTACGGTTGGTTTTGACCTTGTTGAGTCGGCCTTTTGCATCGTACAGGTATTGGCGCTCGGTGGTCACCGAGTCCTGCGCCCCCAGGTACATCAGGTCTACAATCGCCCGGCCAGTGCTGTCCCGCCGAAACTGCCATGTGTTGGTGTGGCCGAATGTGGTGCTGTCGTGCCGGTGGCTGCTGGTGCCGCCCCCGCTGTATTCCCATCGCGACAACACGTGAGGCCCTGCCGTGCCATGGTCGCGCATCTGGATGTCGATGGCCTCATAGAGATCGGGCCGCCCATGGTCGTCAAAGTAGAATTTCTCCTTGTAATCTGCTGCCCGCGATGCGATTTGTGCCGAATCAAGTCCATCCAAGCCGGCATAGAGCTCGATGGTCATGGTCTTGACTTTGTGTTTTTGGATCGTGGCCGGATCGTAGATGGCTTGAAACCGATCCTGTGACCAAGCCGAGCAATGCAGCAGCAGCGCAGTCGCGCAAAGTGCAATCATTCGCCACGCGCGTGGCGCACTTGTGGACTGGGTTTGTTCAGAATTCCTTTTCATCGGTACAGAGAATGCCGCAAAACTACTGTGATTTTCCATGAAATCACCATTTCCCCGACATCGTTCAGCGCTTGTCGTGGTCACCTTCGGCTTTCATGGCCTGGCTGGGCGTGCTCGCCGGGGCACATGGCTCCAAACGTGGCAACAACTGTTGGCAATGGCCCATCTGATGACCGCAGCAAGACCCGAAGAGTGCCTCCTTGGGATCCAACACTGCCCCTACATCACCTGCCTCGCGGTCTTGGATTTTGAGCTTGGGATCCGCATCCTCTTTTTCATCGACGACTTCCTTTTCCAGCAGCTTGCGCAAGTCGGGCTGCCCGGCATCGACCCAGGCGCTGTACCACACGCTGCCGACCCGCATGATGGATGCACGCATGCGGCGCTCGACCATGCCCGACAACATCTCGTGGTAGGCAGTGCAAAATGCCTTTGAATAGGCCTTGACCAAGGTATTGTTGCGGTTTTCAAAGGCATACTTCTGGTCGGATGGCATTTTCTCGGTGAGTTTCTTCTCAAAGCTCAATACCGAATCCAGGGCCAAGTGCGACTCCAATACCCAGGTCCAAGCTTCTGCATTCATGTCGGCAAAGTAGGCCCCGCGCCCGATGAAAAAATCATAGTCGTTGGCGAATAGCTCCACGAGCCGCGATTCCCACAAGCCATGGATTCCCTTTTGGCCGGTGAATTGACCGTTGTAATTCTCGGTGGTGTGCAGGGGCACATTGGAGTCGGCGATGTAGTGCCCGATGTCGGCCGATGCCTTGAGGATCTTGCCGGGATTCTCTGACCGAAACGCATCCACCAACCAATAATAATGCTTTTGGATATGCCAAGGCACGATTCCGTAGGACATGAGCGAGTCCTCGGTGAATTTGTCGACGGCATCCTGCCACTTGCGCGGCACCATTTCAAAGGGATATTCGCCATAGTGGTCCACGTCGATGTAGTGCCGTGCCGCCTCGCCGTCGACGGCATAGCGCCGCATGTCGGGATCCACCGCGTGCTCAGTGAGGTATTCGATGTTTCGTTTGTAAAACAGGAGCATCTCGGGCGGCAAGGTAAAGACCGCCATGCGGTTGATGCGCTGATGGGCCCAGAAACCCCAAGCCTTGAGCGATGAGCTACCGGCCACCAGGAAACCGATGACCAGCAGGCCCGTCAGGGCCTTGGTGCGATACTTGTGGGTGCCAAGTCGTTGGATCATGATCAAATTTACGGGTATTCTCGGTAGATTGAAAATGGCTATGAGGACTTTACAATTCGGCTACAATTGTGCTACCTGTTCGTCGGCCCTCCCCAGAACAACGCTGCGGGCCTACGAACGCGCCTTTTGAATCGAGATGCGACGAAGACGCATCATTGTTTGGCGAAAAATACCGTTCGTCGGCCCCCCAATAAGACTTTGGGGAGGGCCGACGGACTGCTGATTCCTCAGACACTATATATAAGGTGTGAATCGCTGGCTAGACCGGGTAGCCGAGTCCTTTGGCCTTGGCGAGGAGCGTTGCGGTGATCTCGTCCAAGTCAAACCGATCAAATTTCAAGTGGTGTACCGCCTCCTTGGGTTTTGCAGTCAGCGAGTTGCGGTAGAGCTTGTCGTAATAATCCAGCAGCATGCGTGTGAGTGCCTCGCCGTCGTTGGCGGCGAGTGCTGCGAGCGCCTGCTGCGTGCGCAGCCCGCCCAGGCTCTGGGTGATCTTGTGGATCGAGGCCTCCACACCGGCATGGTCGAGTTCCCCATAGTCCTCCATCAACAGTCGGATGCGGTCCTCGTCGGGAATCTCGATGTAAAAGACCGGGGCCAGCTGCTTTTGGTCCCAAAACCGCTGCGGCAGACTCAAGCTTCCCAATACGCGGCTCTCGTCCTCCACCCAGATGTGGCGGCCATGCTGTCGGCATAGGTCGTCTGCCAAGCCATTTTCAAACTGCTGAGGCGACACGTAATGCGTTTGTCCCAGTCGGCCGAAGGCCGACCCGCGGTGGGCTGCATGCCCCTCGATGTCCACGATCGCTTGGCCCTGAGCAGCCAAGTGGTGCAGAATCCGCGTTTTTCCCGTTCCTGTGAGTCCGCCCACGACCATGAGGTGATGGGATTGCTCAAACTGTGCCAATACCCAATTGCGATAGGCTTTGTATCCGCCACGCATTACATAGACATCCAAGCCCGCTACGGCCAGCAAGCTCGCCACCGATTCGCTGCGCTTGCCCCCACGCCAGCAGTGTACCAAAATCTGCCGGTCCCGTGCATGGGCGATGCCTTGGGCAAACATGTCCTTCATTTTCCCACCCACGATCTCCAGACCTCGCTCCACAGCCGGAATTTGGCCCACCTGCTTATACAGCGTACCTACCTCTGCCCGCTCAGTGTCGTCAAACAAGGGGAATGAGATGGCCCCGACCACGTGGCCTTGCCTGAATTCCCCCGGCGACCGCACGTCGAGCACCGGCAATCTCCAAGACAGTTCCACAAACTCTGCAGCTACGATATTCCTTACCATTTCATGCGCACATAAACAATAGGCTTTGGGTTTTCAACACCCCCAATGATAACTTTCGTAAAGCGTTGAAGATGACCCTTCCAAATTCCACACAAGTTGGTGAAAAGTCTGGATAAACCTGTGGACGAAATCTCACAAGTCGTGTTGCAAAATCCGATTGGCTGGCATGTGGGCCATGTCGTATTTCATTGTCCACAGGCATGTGGATGAAGGCCTTCTTACCAACAATCTTTGAACACTGCCTGAGGAGAAAAGTTATCCTGTGCATATCTACAGGGCCCCGATGTGTGTATGTGAATGGTCGAACTAAGCAATTGAAAATGATACGATTCGTGAAAATCATTTTGTGAATAAGAATTTTCAGATGTGATTAGCGACAAATTCAAGGGTTGGCAAAACTTTTTGTGAACACAATCCACACGACAATAACTACTACAACTATCTTTAAAGAATTTTAAAATATGATGATTGATATAGTAAAAGAGAAGATGCGTGCGGTGAAGCGCGTGGGCTTTTTGGATGTCGAGGTGGATCCAAGTTTGGACCTTTTTGCGGAAATCGCAAGGCTCAAGCAGGAGAAGAATGCAGTGATCCTGGCGCATTATTACCAAGAGCCAGATATTCAGGACATTGCAGATTTTGTCGGGGACAGCCTCGGCTTGGCGCAGCAGGCCGAGAAGACCAAGGCCGACGTGATCCTGTTTGCCGGCGTGCATTTCATGGCCGAGACCGCCAAGATCATCAATCCCAGCAAGACCGTCTTGCTGCCCGACCTCAATGCCGGCTGCTCGCTCAGCGACAGTTGCCCGCCCGAGGAATTTGCCGAATTCAAGAAACGGTACCCGGACCACAAGGTCGTGACCTACATCAATTGCTCGGCAGGCCTCAAGGCACTGAGCGATATCGTGGTCACGAGCACCAATGCGGTCGGCATCGTGGAGAGTTTCCCCAAGGACCAGCCCCTGATTTTTGCGCCCGACAAAAATCTGGGTGCCTACATCAACAAGCTCACGGGCCGGGACATGGTGCTTTGGGACGGCGCCTGCATGGTACACGAGGTTTTTTCTAGGAAAAAGTTGGCAGAGCTGCGTATGCGGCACCCATTGGCCAAGGTGATCGCGCACCCGGAGTGCGAGGCGCCGGTGCTGGAGATCGCCGACTACATCGGCAGCACGAGTGGCCTGCTGGGATTCACCAAAAAAGATCCGGCCACGGAATTCATCGTCGTGACCGAGGCGGGCATCATTCACCAGATGGAAAAGCTCAGTCCACACAAGCGCTTCATAGCTGCCCCCAACGAGGGCACCTGCGCTTGCAATGATTGTCCACACATGAAGCTCAATACGCTCGAGAAGGTGTACATCTCGCTCTTGTACGGCATGCCAGAGGTGGATGTCGAACCGGCTTTGCGCTTCGCCGCGCTTGCTCCCATCTCAAGGATGCTCGAAATCAGCGCAAGCCTCGGCCTCTAGACGATGGCGGATACGGTTTTTGCCCTATCTTTGCCGACATGTTTGAAGAGAGCTCCCTAGACCTGACGCCCATCTCCCGATTGGGTGAATTTGGATTGATCGAACACTTGACCGAGGATTTTGTCACGCACAACCCCGATGTACTCAAGGGCGTGGGTGACGATGCCGCCGTCTATGCGATCAACGACAAGGAGGTCCACGTCGTGACCACCGATTTGTTGCTCGAGGGCGTTCACTTCGACCTGCGCTATGTGCCACTGAAGCACTTGGGCTACAAGTCGGTGATTGTCAATCTCAGCGACATCTATGCGATGAACGCGAAGCCATTTGGCATCACGGTTTCGATCGGTCTCAGCAGCAGATTCACGGTCGAGGCCATGGACGCGTTTTACGAGGGCGTGCAGATTGCCTGCCAGCACTACGACGTCGATCTCTTGGGTGGCGACACCTCGAGCAGCCGCATGGGGCTCATGATCAGTGTGACTGCGCTGGGCAAGGCTGCCAAGACCGACATCGTGTACCGATCTGGTGCCAAGGAACACGACCTGCTCTGCGTGTCGGGTGACCTGGGTGCGGCCTATGCCGGCTTGCAAGTGCTGGAGCGTGAGAAGGAAGTGTTTCTGAAGAACCCCAACATTCAGCCGGAGCTTGCCGGCCGCGACTATGCGGTGGGTCGCCAACTGAAACCTGAGGCACGTGCCGACATCATTCGCTTGCTGCGCGAAAATGGCATCAAACCCACGTCGATGATCGACGTGAGCGATGGGCTGGCCAGCGATTTGCTGCACATCACCAAGCAAAGCAAGAAAGGCGCGACGATCTATGAGGACAAGTTGCCGATCGACCACGAGGTGATGTTGATTGCCGATGACATGAAGATTCCCGGTCTCACGATGGCACTCAACGGCGGCGAGGACTATGAATTGCTGTTCACGGTGCCGCTGGAGAGCTTTGATAAGATCAAGACGATGAAAGAAGTCACCATCATCGGGCACATCGTCGAGGAGGAGGCCGGCGTGCACCTGATCACTGCAAACGGAGCCATGCTACCGATCAAGGCCCAAGGTTGGAATCATTTCAAGGAATAAGCGATGAAATACGAGATCATCAGCTACAATGTGAACGGCATTCGCTCGGCGACGACCAAGGGCATGCTGGATTGGAAACGGTCTGTGGATCCAGATATCGTCTGTTTCCAGGAGCTGAAGGCGATGCCCGATGACCTGGGCGCCAATCTGCGGAGTCCCGAGGGATACAGGACCTATTGGTATCCGGCCGAGAAAAAGGGGTACAGCGGGGTGGCGATCTTTTCCAAAATCGAGCCGCTCCACGTGGAATATGGCTGTGGGATGGAGCAGTATGACCGCGAAGGCCGCGTGATCAGAATGGACTTTCCTGAATTTTCGCTGTTGAATGTCTATCTCCCCTCGGGTTCGAGTGGTGAGGATCGGCAAGCTTTCAAGGAAGTATTCATGGCCGATTTTTACAGTTACATCGAGGAGCTGCTGAAATCCTATCCGAGGTTGGTGGTCTGCGGTGACCTGAACATTTGCCACAAGCCGATCGACATTCACAACCCGAGCGGCAACAAGGATTCATCGGGTTTTTTGCCGCATGAGCGTGAATGGCTGTCTCAGTTCATGGAGTTGGGACTGAACGATTCATTTCGCATGTACCATCCGGAACCGCATCGCTACAGCTGGTGGAGCTTCCGGGCAAATGCGCGTGGCAATAACAAAGGCTGGCGAATCGATTATCACTTGATTTCAGATGCAATCAAGGAAAACGTGAAGGACGCCAACATTTTTGAGGATGCCAAGCACAGCGACCACGCACCGATTTACGTGAAGTTGGAGTTCTGAATATGAAGCCAAACTTGATCCTGCTCGAAGTCATGAAGTTTCTCTACGTCCTGATCGTAGGAAGCATGGTGTTTCTGTTTTTTTGTCTGCTCTTGGATGGATATTGCTGGTTGGTGGCATCGGGATGGAATCCACTGCTCGGCAGTTGGCCGATTTTTTCGGGGACCGTTGCAAGTGTGGTGTACGGCAAGTGGGGCACGACGATGTGCCTGATCATCGGGATGGGAAGCGTCGCGCGCATCATCTTGTGGGATCGTCGGCCGGTGATCTTGGATTTTTTGGTGCAACCAAGCGCCTGAGTTTCCGTTTGAGACTATGTGTATCAGGGCATTCCCTTGATTTTTTGTGTTTTTTTCAGGAATTTGAGCTTTAGCTTTGGATGGATTCATTCTGGCTATTGTGGTTTGGACATTTCTAGAGCAGATTTGTGAATTAAAGGAGGTTGTGTGAACAGTACTGAAAGTCGTTTGTGGGGGCACATCAAGGAGTTTCGGAGAAAATTCTATGTCAATAGGATTATCCGAGGAAGCATTGGTCTGTTGCTTCTGTCAAGTAGCATGGTGTTCTTGTCGGTGACCGGCGAGGGCTTGCTCGGCTTTTCGAGTGGGATCCGCACGGGCATGTTTTTCTTTTTGGGAGCCACCTTTGTGGCTGTGGCTGGCTATACGATTGCTTGGCCGCTTTCCAAACTGTTCAACATCAGCAAGCCGCTCAGCGACACAGAGGTGGCCAACTTGGTTCGCCGGCATTTTCCTGAGATCGACGACAAGTTGTTGAATCTACTCGAGCTCCGCTCCTTCTCCGGAGGAGCGGACAATGCTTTGCTGGAAGCAGCGATACAAAAGAAGACCGAGGAATTGGCGCCGATCCCATTTGCCAAGGCCATCAACCTGAATGTAAACTGGAAGCTTGCCCGCTACCTGGTGATCCCCCTGCTCCTATTCCTTGTACTCGGCGTCGTGATGCCCGATGTGCTGAGCAACGGGACCGCCCGCCTGCTCAACTACAACAAAGACTTCATTCCGCCGCCCCCATTTGAGATCATTGTCGACAATCATCCCAAGGAATTGATTGCTGGTCAGGATTTTACCTTGGAAGCGCGGGTCGAAGGCAACGAATTGCCGCAAGACCTCTTCCTCTACATCAAGAAAGCCTCCGAGACCGAATTTGTGCATTATCCCATGGATCAGTTGCGCAACGATGAGTTTGCGTTTGAATTCAACGGGCCCAAGGAGAATTTTAATTATCGCATTGGCAACGAGGACGTTAAGTCTGAAATTTACGGTGTTGAGGTGCTCACCCGCCCTGCGATCAAGACCTTCAAGCTCGTGTTGGATTACCCGAGCTACACCGGCATGCCAGACGATACACTTTCTGAGAACATCGGTGATGCCAAGGTGCTACGTGGAACATCGGTGAAGTGGCTGCTGGATGTGAATGGCTTGATCAAGGATGCAACCTATTATGGCGCAGACACAGTGGCCTTCAAACCCAGCATGGTTCCCGGTCGCTATGTGCGCGAAAAGCAGGTGCTCGGAAGCGAAGCCTACTTCATCGGCCTCGTGAGCAAGCGGGACATCCCCAACGTGGACACGGTGCGGTATCACTTGGACGTGATCCAAGACCGGTTCCCATCGATCTATGTCACGGGCCAAGCCCAGGAGTTCAAGGCAGACTTCACGATGTTCATGCCCTTGGATTTTGAAATCTCAGATGACTTTGGATTCAGCAGGCTCAGCCTGAACTATAGATTCTCCAAGAGCGAGAACATCGACAAGGTCGAAGGTGAATACAAGACCATGGAATTGAATGTGGCGGCACGTGAATTGCTGCAACACAAGGGGCTCGAGGTCGACCTGTCGGCATTGGGCATGGAGGAAGGTGACGTGGTTGAATATTTTGTGAAGGTCTGGGACAATGATTTTGTGTCGGGTCCCAAGTCGAGCAGCAGTTCGGTATTCCGCATCAACTATCCCAGCTTGGAAAAGAAGTTTGATGAGGTGGCCGAGAGCCAAGAGAAGTTGGAAAAGGAGGTCGAGGATCTGGTCAAGGAATCCAAGGAGATCAAGGAAGCGATCTCCAAGTTTCAAGACAAGATGCTCAACCAAAAGGGCTTGAGCTACGACGACCAAAAGGAACTCCAGAAGATGCTGGAAAAAAACAAGGAGGTGCAAGAGCGCATCGAGAAGGCCCAAAAGGAGTTCAAGGAAAACAAGGAAAACCTGCAAAACAACGAGATGGTGACCGAGCGCACCATGGAGAAGTACGAGAAGCTGAACCAATTGCTAGACAAGCTCAAGGATCCCAAACTTCAGGAGATGATGAAGAAGCTCCAGGACCAGATGGAAAAGATGGATCCCAAGGAGATGAAGAAGATGATGGAGGAGATGGAGCAGAAGCAAGAGGACATGGAAAAGGCGCTTGAGCGCACCTTGGAATTGCTCAAGCAATTGGAGGTGCAGCAAAAGGCCGAGCAGATCGTGCAGAAATTGGATAACCTCGAGAAGAAGCAGGACATTCTCAACGAGAAGTTGGAGGAGTCCAAAAAGGGTGACGACGAGAAGATGAAGGACATTGCCGACAAGCAAAAGAAGCTCAGTGAGGAAATGAAGGAGATCCAAAAGGACGTGAAGGAGCTCAAGGAAATGAAGAAGGAAACCGCTTCACCCGATGAGGAGAAGATGAGTGAGATGGAAAAGGATGGTGAGGATGCCCAGGAGGAGATGGAGGATGCAGGCGAGAAGATCGAGAACCAAGACAAGAAGTCTGGGTCGGAATCTCAGAAGAATAGCTCCAAGAAGATGGAGAAGATGAAGAACGACATGCAGAGCATGATGCAAGCCAGCGAGAAGCAGCAAGACGAGGAGAACATGGAGTCGCTGCGTGCCTTGCTGGAAAACTTGCTTCGACTGTCGTTCAGGCAGGAGGACCTGCGCGACGAGATCAAGGAGATCCGCAGCAGCGACCCGATGCTCGTGAAAAAGGAACTTGAGCAAAAGCAGCTGCTCGACGACATGTACATGATCAAGGATAGCCTCGATGCCTTGGCAAAGCGCGTGTTTCAGATCGAGAAGTTTGTGACCGACGAGAGCCGCACGATCTTGAAGGGGATGGAGGCAGCGAGTGAGTCGATGGAGAATAAGTACATCCCCCGCGTGACCGAAAACCAACACGCGGCGATGACGAGCATCAACAACCTCGCCAACATGCTCACCGACGTGATGCAGCAGATGCAGGATCAAATGAAGAATTCCAAGCCAGGGATGGGCGCTTGCAAAAAGCCCGGCGGCAAGAATTCAGGCATGCCCAACATCAGCAAGCAGCAAGGCGAGCTCAACAAGATGATGCAGCAGATGATGAAAGAGGGTCCGGGTACCGATCCCAAAAAATTGTCTGAGATGGGCAAGGCGCAAGAGCAGATCAGGCAGCAACTCAAGGATGCCCATGAGCAGCTCGGCAAGAATGGGGAGAAGATGATGGGCGACATGGGTCAGATCATGAAGGACATGAAGGACACCGAGGACGAGTTGCAAAACCAAATCCTCACCGAGCGCACCTTGCGGCGGCAGGAACAAATTCTGAATCGCCTGCTCGATTCGTTCAAGGCAGTGCGTGAAAAGGAGGAGTTTGAGCAGCAGCGCGAGTCACGTGGTGGCGATGAAAAGGACAGGGTCTCCCCCGATAAATTGGCATTGGAGGAGTACAAGAACAAGATTCGGCAGGAATTGCTCAAGAGCAATCAACTTGAGTATTCCACGGATTTTATTAATTTGATCGAGAAATACTTTAAATTGCTGGAACAGTCCAACGATTGAAAAAATGCAGGCAGAGGCGCAAATGGTGAAACAACTAGAAATCACTAGCAATCCAGAGCGGATTCACGAGGTGGAGCAGTTCATCGAGGAGATTCGTGACTTCCTGGGATTCAAGGACGATGTCTTTGGAAACGTCATGGTTGCGATTACCGAGGCCGTGAACAACTCGATTTTTCACGGCAACAAAGGAGATGCTTCCAAGATGGTGCGCATACATTGTGCATCGCTCAATCCGTATCGCATCATGGTCGCAGTGGAGGATGAGGGCAGCGGCTTCGACCCCAATGGTCTGCCCGACCCGACGGCACCCGAGAACTTGGAGAATCCAGGAGGGCGTGGCGTGTTTCTGATGCGGCATCTTTCAGACGAGATCCGTTTTGAAAATGCCGGACGCCGCGTGGAGATGGTCTTCAACATCTGATGGATGAAGAGAACGATACACTTCTATTCTCAAAAGGAAGGTTTCAAACTCAAGGCTCAAAAGGACATCCGTCCATGGTTGGAGGCGGTGGCCCAGGCACACGGTGGCAGTGTGGCAGGCCTCGATTACATCTTTGTTTCTGACGACGAGTTGCTGGAGATGAATGAAAAGTTTCTCGCACACGACACGTACACTGACATCATCACTTTCCCTTCAGATGAGTCGACCTTGGCGACCCTAATGGGTGAAATCTACATCAGCGTAGACCGTGTCAAGGAAAATGCCAAGGAATACACAGTGACATTTGAAACCGAACTCCGACGCGTCATGGCGCATGGGCTGCTCCACTTGGTCGGCTTCAAGGACAAATCCGCAAAGGACATCAAGGCAATGCGGGCAGCTGAGGATGCAGCGCTTGTGCTTTACACGGCCTGATGGATGTCCAGTTCTGTTTTTCTAATGTTCCACGTGGAACAATGCCACCCCTATTTTACCAATGATTCCACGTCTGGGTTTTGCAGTCGTTTGTGCTGGTCTATGCATTTGATGTTTTTGTGACGGAGTTTTCTCAACTTCAGTTCGGTTTGTTGCTCGGTGATCTTGCTTTGCGATCGGTCGGATTGTGGGATCTTCCGCCCTCCGATTTTCTCAGTTGGTGATGCGTCAGTTCGGATTTATTGCTGGATCACTGAATACAGATCGCCGTCCCACAAACATAGTTCCGCCGATGGCCCACCTGCCGGGTTTTCCCATGATCGCTGATCCGTCATCCGCCATCCGGCACCCATCAATGCCACCCATTTCCATCGATCGAAAGATGTTCCACGTGGAACACCTGTTTTCCAAGCCACATGGTTCAAGAGCAATGCTATGCACCAAAAATGTGTTCCTGCCAAGATTCGCAAACCACCTCGCCCATTTCATGCCCCCAGATTCCGCCGTCCACGATATCGATCCACCATTGTTCCACGTGGAACAATCACAATTACCGACCACCTTGATTTCTATTAACCACAGTACGCATTCTATTGCTAATTTTGCGGATAGTTCGAATTGAAAACCATGTTTCCTGAATACGATGTCATAGTTGTTGGTGCCGGTCACGCCGGGTGTGAGGCCGCAGCCGCAGCCGCCAACATGGGTCAGAAGACCCTGCTCATTACCATGAACATGGGCACGATCGCCCAGATGTCGTGCAACCCCGCCATGGGCGGCGTCGCAAAAGGTCAGTTGGTGCGGGAGATCGACGCACTCGGCGGTTACTCCGGCATCGCCACCGACCGCACCATGATCCAATTCCGGATGCTCAATCGCTCCAAGGGCCCAGCCATGTGGAGCCCCCGCGCCCAGAGTGACCGCATGCGGTTTGCCGAGGACTGGCGCTTGCACCTCGAAGGATTGCCCAACCTGGACTTCTGGCAGGAAATGGTCGGCTCATTGCTCGTCAAGGACAAGCGCGTCTATGGCGTCAAGACAGGCATGGGATTGGAAATCCTCGGCAAAGCCGTCATCCTCACCAACGGCACTTTCCTCAACGGCCTCATCCACATCGGCGAGAAGAGCTTTGGTGGTGGACGCGCCGCCGAGAAGGCAGCGACCGGCATCACCGAGCAACTACGAGAATTCGGTTTCCAAAGCGGACGCATGAAGACCGGCACCCCACCGCGTCTAGACGGCAGGAGCATTGACTACTCCAAGCTGGAATTGCAAGAGGGCGACGAGCAACCCGGCAAGTTCTCATTCAGCAATGTGACACAGCCACTGAAACAACAGCGGCCCTGCTACATCGCCTACACCAACACCGGCGTACACGAGACCTTGGCCACGGGCTTTGAAAAATCCCCCATGTTCACGGGCAGGATCCAAGGACTGGGTCCACGGTACTGTCCCAGCATCGAAGACAAGATCGTGCGGTTTGCCGACAAGGACCGCCACCAATTGTTTGTGGAGCCAGAGGGTTGGAATACGATCGAGGTCTATGTCAATGGATTTTCCTCCTCCCTTCCCGAGGATGTGCAATACCGCGCCTTGCAACAAGTGGAGGGATTTGAAAACGTGCGGATGTTCCGACCCGGCTACGCGATTGAATACGACT
>JANMIM010001003.1:0-2027 GCA_031375795.1 Bacteroidota bacterium | reverse complement strand
TGCCGCTCAAGCCTGCCGCTTCCAAGGCGCCGCCGATCCGCATCCAGCAGGTGACCCTCGACAACGCGCCCATTGATTTTCAAAATGGACTGCAAATCCAAAACGGAAATTCCGACCTGCGGATCGCATTCGAAGGCATTTCCTTTCGCAGTCGCAACCTCTTTCATTTCGAATACCGCATCGCCGCCATCGACAGCCAGTGGGCGCGCACGCCTGCCGAGGCCAACTTCGTGAACTACGCCTCCCTGCAGCCCGGCAGTTTCGATTTTGAAGTGAGGACGGTCGATGAAAATGGTGTATGCAGTGTAGCGCCAGCTGTCTTGCATTTTGAGGTGGCCACGCCGTTTCAGCAGCAGCCATCGTTTTTCATCTTGATCGGCGTCGTGGTGCTCATCATTTCCTTCGCGATTTTCCAAGTGAGGCTGCGCTACCTCCGACGGCGGCATCGGGTTCAGGAGCAATTGATCCAGTCACAACTCACCGCACTCAAGGCCCAGATGAATCCGCATTTTATGTTCAATGCGCTCAATTCCATCCAGGATTTTGTGATCAGCAAAGACGTGCGCAATTCCAACCTGTACCTGAGCAAATTCAGCACGCTCATGCGCAAGGTCCTCGACGCCTCCGGTGAAAACCACGTGCGCCTGAGTGACGAAATCGAGATGCTGCGGCTGTACCTCGATCTGGAGCAATACGTTTTGGCGCCGAGATGCAGTATGAAATCAGTTGTGCAAGCGATGTCGATGTGGAGGGCATTTCGATCCCGTCGATGATCATCCAACCCTTTGTGAAAAATGCAATCAAGCACGGACTGCTGCACAAGAAGGGCGAGAAGCGGCTGGAAATCAGGTTTTCAGGCGGGGCCGCGCTTGTGTGCACGATCCGCGACAACGGCGTGGGGCGCAAGCGCTCGGCCGAGATCAAGGCGCGAGCGATCGGTTCGCATGCCTCCTTCAGCACGAAGGCGACAGTGAAAAGGCTGGATTTGATCCAGAGCCTCTATGGTGCGGCAGTGAGTTTGGACATTGCGGATTTGGAGGAAAATGGGGAGGCGATCGGGACGCTCGTGACGCTGAAGTTACCGATCATGAATCTAAGCGAACCATTCGTAAACTAGCAGGCCGACGGGGCAGATGGATGCAACACTTTTGGGAACGATTCAATGTAAATCATGGAAGAAACGCAACTCAAGGCCATCATCATCGACGACGAGGAGCGCGCAAGGCACTCGCTGAGCGCCTTGCTGCAGGAATTTTGCCCGGAGGTGCAGGTCATCGGCACGGCCGCCAATGTGCCCGACGGGGTCCTCGCCATCAACAAGTTGCGGCCCGACCTGGTCTTTCTGGACATCGAGATGCCCGAGTACAACGGCTTCGAGCTCCTTGGCTTCTTCCGCGACGTGGATTTTGAGTTTGTCTTTGTGACGGCCTACAACGAGCATGCCCTGCGGGCTTTTGAAGTGTCGGCGGTCGATTACCTGCTCAAGCCCGTGGAGATCGGGCTGCTGCAGGCGGCGGTCGAGAAAGTGCGGCAGCGCCGCTTTGCGAGCACGATGCAGCAGCGCATCACGGTGCTGCAAGAGGCCTTCAAAGGCGACGACCTCAAGCGCATCGCCCTCACCGTCAACGATGGACTGCTCTTTGTGGAGGTCGCCGACATCGAGCTCCTCGAGGCCGACGGCGCCTATACCCGGGTCGTGCTGCACAACGGCACGAGCATGCTGGTAAGCAAAAAACTCAAGCTTTTCGAAGACATCCTGCTCCACCGCCCCAATTTCGCGCGCCCCCACCGCAGCTATATCCTGAACCTGAATTTCGTGAAGAAATACGCGCGGGGCGAGAGCCTGCTCATCATGGACAATGGCACCAGCATCCCCGTGGCGCGGGAGAAGAAGGGGGATTTTGAGGCGATGCTGAAGGGGTTGAAGATGGTGTTGTGAATGAGCACGTTTGTTTTCATTCTTCGGTTCAATTCAAGGCGTAGGTCCACTTTAGCTACCGGTACTAAATCTTGGGGTGAGTCAACGG
>JANMIM010000988.1:0-22262 GCA_031375795.1 Bacteroidota bacterium | reverse complement strand
TTGATGTACGAAGTTGACCACTCATGTGGCCACTCGCAGACTGCATGGTGCAGTCAATTGATGACCACATGAGTGGACGGCAAATTTTTTGGGAGGTTTTTATGTGCTTGCTTTGGGAGGAATTTTTTCGCGGAATCTAATTTGCATACCAAAAATGAAATCCCCCCCCCCCAAAAAAAAAACCAAAAACCTTCGACCCAGCCCTGCTGGGCCAAGTCGAAGGTCTTGGTGCAGGCACTCAAAAATGCCTGCGGAAATCATGTGCTGGCTTATTCCACCCGCAGCATCGATGTGGATTGTGCGGTGCTTGATTGCAGACGCAGCATGTACACGCCGGCGCTGAGGCTGCCGAGTTGCACTTCTTGGTTCACGGGGCCGCTCACGAGGCCCAGGTTGCGGCTGTAGACGACTTGGCCCGCCAGGTTTTGCACCGTGAGGGTGACTTCGTCGGCAACGCCCAGGTCAAAGCTCACTTGGAACTTGCCTGTGTTGGGGTTGGGGAATACCTTGACGGTGCCCGCTGCAAATGGCTGATTCACGCCGACCACACTCACTGGCTGCATGATGGTGTCGCTGCCGCAGGGGTTGGTCACGATGAGGGTGGCGGTGAAGCTGCCGACTGCATAGGTATGCGTCGGATTGGCTGCGGTGCTGGTGCCGCCGTCGCCAAAGGTCCAGGCATAGCTGGATGCGCCCTGCGATGTGCTCGTGAAGCTGTAAGCCAAGCCTGCACCACCGACGGTGAACGAAAAGCCTGCGATCGGCGAGAGGCCATTGGTGATGAGCACGGTGTCCATGCCTTGGCAACCGTTGCTGTCGGTCACGACGACGGAATAGGCACCGGTGGCGGCGGCTACAAGCGTCTGGGAAGTGCTGTTGGGCGTCCACAGGTAGCTCGCGCCCGGGTTGCCAGCATCCAAGAGGAGGATGGCGCCGTTGCAGAGCAATTGGTCTGGGCCGAGGTTCACGAGGGGCACGTCGAGAATGGTGATCTGCACGGTGTCGGAGGCACTGCAGCCTGCAGCGTCGGTCACGACCACGTCGATGGCACCAGTATTCACGACTAGGATCGTGCTGTTGGTGCTGGGGAAACCCGTCCAGATATAGGTCGATCCTGGGTTGCCAGCGTCGAGCACGAGCTGTCCGCAGGCCGTTGTGTCAGGGCCGAGGTCCACGATGGGGCCGGGGCTCACAGTTAGGGCGATGGTATCGCTCACGGTGCCGCAAGCATTGGTCACGTCCACGGTGTAGGTGCCTGTGCTGGTGACGGTAATGGGGTTGGTGGTCGCGCCATTGCTCCAAAGGAAGGTGGAGGCGGGCCAATTGCCGGCATCCAGGATTTGGCTGGCACAGGCCGTGGTGTCGGCCCCGAGGTCCACGCCGGTATTGGCGTCGACGACGACCACATACACGCTGTCGGTCGTGGTGCAGTTGGGCCCTGTCAAGGCGACGGAATAGGTGCCTGTGGCGGTCACCGTGATGCCGCTGGTGGTGGCACCGGTGCTCCAGAGGTAGGTATCGGTCGCGCCGCCCACGCTCGCGTCGAGGGCGACCGTGCCAGGCGAACAAGCCAATTGGTCGATGCCCAGCCAGGCACCGTTGGTGATGCGGATGTCGTCAAAGGCGACGCCGTCGTCGACCACCGAGCCATCGGAGCCAAAGTTGATGCGCAACTTCACGTTGGGAAGGTTGCCGAGGCCGGTGAGGCGGTGCGTGGCGGTGACCCAGCCGTTGCTGCCATTGGTGGTGGAGGCACGGCCAGACCATCCCACTTGCGAGCCGCCGGGATTGCCGGCGATGGTGTTGTCTGTGTACCAGTTGAGCGGGTCGCCAAATGCCCCGATCACGACCCAAGTGATGCCGCCGTCGGCGGAGGCCGTGATGTTCATGCCGTCCCAGGAGAATTCTGCATTCCACCAGACCTTGAGGGAAATGACGGGGTCGCAGATGGACGAGAAGTCAAAACAGGGCCCCTCGACCCAGGAGTTGTCGTTGTCCACGTATGTGCCCGTTCCCAAGCCGCCCGTCACAAATGAATTGACACCCGAGCCGGCCGAGTTGATGGTTGTCTTGGCGGGTGTACCAAACGCCCATGTGCCGATGCCATTGTTGGAGATGCGCCAGCCATTTTGCCCCGTCTCGAAGTCTTGGAAATAGGGGAAGGTCGCGATGATGGGGATGCCGATGGTCGTGACGGTCACGGTGTCATTGCCGGGATTGTTGTCTTGGATGAAGTTGGACCATGAATTGATCACGACATTGCTTGGTCCTGAGAGGTCGGCAAAGCCATTGACGAAGGTATAGGCGGTCGTGTCGCCCGGCAGCAAGTTGCTGGTGAGGATCAAGGTGTCGATGACCACGCTGGCATTGATTTCAAATGCCAGGAACACCGAGTCGCCTACAAACATGGTGTCTATGCCACTGTTGCTGTATGTGACGATGACGGGGGTCGTAACGCTGTTGCCACATCCGCCACCTGCATTGACCGAGATCATGTTCACATCATAAGGAGCCGGCTCGAAAACCTCGACGTCGTCGATCGCCATGTCTGAAGTGAAGCTCGTACCCGTCTGCCCACGGAAGCGCAAGCGGATGCTGGGCCTGCCGGCGTAGGTCGAGAGGTCGATGGTTTTTTCTTGCCAGAGGTTCACGTTGGCGGTCCATGCGGGGGCGACATTGAGGACCCAGTTGCCGAGGCCGGTGGTGTCGACGTCCATGTGCATCGTGCCCATGGTCGCGCCCAGCATGTGGTACCAAAACTTGATCTTGGGTGCCGAGAGGGCCGAGAAATCAAAAATGCCGCTCACGAGGTGCGCGGTCACGTTGTTGCAGCCCGAGGTCTCGACATACAGGTATTTGCCGGTCGCCGTACCGAGGGTATGGTCGATGTCTGGACCTGTCGTGGTGCTCGGCGTAGAGCCGTCCTCTGCCAGCCAGTCGGTGCCAGCCTGTGCAAAGCCGTACTGGTCAGCGTTTCGCCAGATGCCGGTGAGGTTGCAGGCTCCTGTGCAAATCGTGCCACAAAGCCCTTCACTTTCAAAATTGTTAAAATTGGGATAGACGGTGATTTGCGCCCAGCCAGCCTGGAACAGCAAAAAGGCAAAAACAAAAAAAGTAAATTTCCTTAAATTCATGGGAACATTAGGTTGTGTAATAGGCTCCAAACGTTGCACGGTCGTGCAATTCCTACAAATGTCGGTATAAATTATGATTCATGCGTGGTATTACAACCGAATTGCATGGTGAGAAATATTTTTATCGGGATGACCGAGGGCGCCGTCATTCGATCAAAGCGTCCCGATTCTGCTGAGTCCGAGGCCATGCCTGTCCCGATTAAAAATCGGGGGCCGATGGACAAAAGAACATTTGCCTCCGGCATGCGAGTCCTGTTTCCTCTTGCCAGACGTCGCGACGCGTCGGGATTCGATCGTCACGCCTCGGCGCACCAGAGGCCTCGGACTCGGCATTGTCACTCGATCAAATGGTCCCGCAGCTGCTGCGGGATGGTCACTCGACATGACAAACAGAAAAAAAGGATTATGCCCGAATACAGCATCGTCCAGCGCCGACCCTTGATCGCGACAGCGCAAATGGCTGAGGCATTCCCCCTGATTTGCCAGACGCCCAGCAGCGATTTTGCATAGGAGGAGAATCACTTTTCCCGTAATTTAGCGCCTCAAGATCACCAGAGCCCTTTTTTCCGCAATGTTGAAACGCCTCATTTGTTCCGTTTGGATGCTCATTTGCACTTGTTGTCTTTTTGCGCAAGGGGCTGGCTGGTCCATTCACCCCTACGAGGATCGCTATTTTGTGGAGAATATTGGGCAATATGATGCCGTGGAGGGTGAGCCCGTCTTGTGTGGCGTGGACAACCTGGGGACCGAAATTTTGTATTTGCAAACCGGATTTGTGTACCGCCATCGCCAAGCCCAGGCCGAGCCGACTTATGTCTTGGCACCGCTGGATGAGCCTGACAATGAGGCAGAAGACCATACTCGGCTGGTGTACGACACGCTGTCGATCTCGGCGCATTGGGAGGGGATTTCGGCCAGTGAATATGAATTGCTCGATCCCAAAACTCCGCTGTTTCACTATGCCAAAAATGGCCGTCAACTGGTCGGCGCGCACAGTTATGGCCGGCTGCTGCAACCCGACCTGTACCCCGGCATCGACCTCGCCTATACATTCCACCCGAGCGAGGGCATGAAATATGATTTTACGGTGCATCCCGGGGGCGACCCCGCCCGCATCGGTCTCACATATTCGGGCATGGACCAAACCTACCTGGACAGCGAAGGCAACCTGCATGTGAAACTCGGCGCTGCCGAATTGATCGATCATGCACCCACCGCCTATCTCCAGGAAAGCGGCTTGCCTGTGGCAGTACAATTTGTCTTGTCGGGCAATACCGTGCGGTTTGACGTGGCAGATTATGATGCCGCGCAAACCCTCGTGATCGATCCTTGGATCATCAACCCCGGGTTTACGGCACAGGGCAAGGTGTTTGACGTGGGCTGGGACTGCTCGGGAAATGTCTATGCATTTGGCGGCAACGGACCCTGGAAAGTCAAGAAATTCAATTCGGCGGGGACCTTGATCTGGAATTACAACACGAGCCACACGGCCTGGTACGGCGACTTGGTCATCGACGACCTGGGCAATAGTTATCTCATGGAGGGCTGCTGCAACGGCAACCGTGAGAAGCTGAATTCGGCGGGCGTCGTGCAATGGACCGTGAACAACGGCGTATATGAGTTTTGGCGCATGGCCTTCACCTGCGACTATTCCAAGCTCACCCTCGCCAATGCCTACAGTGGTGGTGGCATCGCCCCGACACAATCACTCTCGACCGTGAATTTCGCCACGGGTGCGCTCACAGGAGGCGTGACGATCTCAGGCAGTGAGCCACGGTCGCTCACCGGCTCGCTTTCTGGCAATTATTACGTCCTCACGAGCGTGGGCAATGAGTTGCTCGCTCGCAATGCCACCTACGCGCCCGTGTACAACGTGGGCAATGGCTATTCGCTGCTCTACAATGGCCCCTTGTACAGCAATGGCACCAACACGACGCAAGGCCAAAACGGGATTGCGGTCTACTCCACCTTCATTTTCACGAGCAATGGCGCGACCGTCATGAAGCGCAATATTGCCACGGGCGCACTGCTCGCAAGCGCCGTGATTCCCGGCGGCGTAGCCGAGCAATTTTCGGGCGTGACCGTCGACAATTGCGGCAACGTCTTTGTGGGCGGCAACAACAACGTCTATCAGTACGACGTGAACCTGAATCCCATCGCGACGATCGCGGTAGGTGCGGCCGTCTATGATGTCACCATCAATGGCAGCAGCCAATTGCTGGTGGCCGGAAATGGGATCCTGGCCTCCCAAAACGCGCCTTGTGTGGCGGTATGCCCCACTTGCGTGATCTTGCCCGAGGGGCTGATGGACTGGAATGTGACGCTCACCGAGGCCAACGATGTGCGCCTGCAATGGTCGCTGGAACGGCCCGAGGATTATGCAAGCTTCACCGTGGAGCGCAGCGCAGATGCCATGCATTTTGTGGAATTAAGATTGGTGGACGCAGGCCGGGCGAATTATTCCATTTTGGACGAATCCCCTTTGCAGGGAACAGCATGGTACCGGCTCGCGATGCTGGACCGTGAGGGCACGGTTTCCTACTCGCCGATCCGGCAGGTGGATCGCAGCGTCGCGCCTCAAAATATTGCGGTGTTTCCCAACCCGGCGAGCGATCGCTTGCAAGTGCGCCTGCAGCAGGCGTCCAATGGTCCTTTGCTCTTGCAAGTATTTGATGCACAGGGCAAAATGTGCTTGCAAGAGGAAGTGCAAGGCGAGGAGGCTGCCGAGCAGGTCGAGCTGGACATCGCGCGCTTGCATGCGGGTATCTTCACGCTGCGCCTCGTGGGCAGCGCGAGCGGTACCGCCAAGTTTTGCAAAGTGGACGGGGAGTGATTGGAATGGCGGCATTGCCATTCCGATCGCTTCCATTCAGCCTTCATTGCGAAATCAATTCATCGAAAACGTGTGCTTCACAATCGGGTAGGCCTCGCCGATGAGGTCATCGTGGTGATCCTTCAAAATGTCCTTCTGATCTTCCCCATAGCCATTCGGTAAGTCGCCGATGTCAAAAAGTCCATTCACATTGGTTTGAAAAGGCGCTTTGCCATTTTTCGTCCGATCCATCAGTGCTTTCCGGTGTTTAGCTTCTCCTTTGCCGGTGGTATCGCCTTTGTTCATCGTAGTGCCGGGTATCATGTTGATGTACGTCATCAAATGATTGATCAATTCCTGCAACATCAACTTTTGCGTACCAGCGGGTTGCTCCTGGATTTCTAGGATGTATTGTGCACAAGTATCCTTGGCTTCGTCGATCAGTCCAATATCATACCCGATGAGCTTGGTCAATTGATCTGCACTCTTATCACCAAAGGAATCCAGCATGGCATCCTCTTGGCTTTTCATTTTCTCAAACAGATCGATATCGATCACATCAATTGCCTCGGCAACGGTCCGGCCTTTCAATTTTTGACTGATCCAATCTTGAATCACGATCCATGAGGTGGTGTGCGCACCCATGGTACCGCCACCAAAGGGTGAATTGGGGCGCCCGGCAAATTTGATCTCCATGATCTTTCCCCCAAAATCAAATTTCAGACTCGTCCCACAGAGCTGTGCTCGTTCTTCCTTTTCAACGTTTTCATCTTCCCTTTTCTCAAGTTCGCCAAGCACCCGAACTTGATTCTCTTTTTCCTCTTCCCGTGCTTTTTCCAATTCAGAAAACAGGCCCTTGTCAATTTTTTCGATGTCCAGCTTGGAACCAAGGTTTTCGCACTCCTTCAAGATCAATTCTTGATTTTTCTCGATTCCTTTTTGCCAATTCAGATCACGGTCGATGTTGTTCTTCCAATCATTAAAATATTTATTATTTTCAAGCTTGGGCTCTTCAAACCTAAACCTCTTTTTGGTTTTCCCGTGCTTTTCTTGCCAATCCAATTCTTTATTCTCTCGAATGGAACTTTTTTCCGACGACCAGTCCGATTGCATTCTTTCCTCCTGCTCCCCAAGCTTAATCTGGCTCGATATTGAATACGACCGCTCGACTTTGGCACGTTCGACGACCTTTTCCAGGACCTCGTTGCAAAGCTTGTCCTCGTAACCCTTTTCGTCGATTGTGATCAACCAACCGATGCCGGGAAATGCCATTTTGAGGGATTCCAGGTGATTGGTGACAAAAAGTCGGATCAAATCCTCGATGGACTGATCGATTTCCAAACCAGGGGCCATCTTTTTCAAAAGGTCACCTTTGGACTCGCAGATGGTCATCGCCACCGCCGATGGATCAAAGGTTCCCGAGATGACTGGGTACAACTCCATGGGAGTTGGGGTGATGGATTTGCTCTCCCAGTCGGTCAACTTTTCAATGTATTGTGCCTCACCCTTCCCTTTGCCGGCAAGGGCAGGACTTTTGGCAGCCACATTGATGGCGCTCAGCGGGATCATTTCGCGAAACTCCAGATAGTTTTCGATGCAGGTCTGCAAGACAAAAAATGCCTCCGATTGCAGTGCTTGGTCTTCTCCAGCATTCTCAGCTTTTGAAACCAAGGATTGAAGTGATTGGTCAAAACTCGTCTCAGCAGTGGTGACACGCTTCTCGAGTTGCTTGTCGGTTTTGAGTTGCTTGTAGCCGGGCAACTCCTTTGACTTGAGTGCCAAGCTTTGCATGTGGATGGCGGCATCGATGGCCGTCGCACCCTTGAGCTGGACCTTGAGTCCGGCGGTATGCACCCCAAATGCAGTGGTGTGGTCACCCATGCTGCTGGAATACAGCTTCTTGGGACGGCCGATGATGTGCACTTTCCCGATGCGCATGGGCGGCGTGGACTTCTTTTCCTTGGACAGCTCCTTCAACTCATTCAGCTTTTCTTCAGGGCTTTTTTGCTGGCCAAAAATGAAGATTTCCTTGGAAATATCCCGAGTTTCCTCCTTCATGAAACTGGGCAGAAAATCGAATTCAGATTCGAAAAAGTCGATGTTGAATGGGTAAAGATCATTCTGAAGTGGATTTTCTTCGACGATGCGATCCTGAAAAAACAGTGGCTTGTAAGTTTGATTTTCAGACTTGGATTCGGAATTCATTCCGAAGTCGAAATTGGAATTAGAGCCGAAGTTGGAATTGGAATTCGAGCCGAAGTTGAAATTGGAATTCGAGCCGAAGTTGAAATCGGAATTCGAGCCGAAGTTGAAGTTGGAATTAGAGCCGAAGCCGGAATTGGATTCGGATTCGGAATTGAAGTTGGAATATCCGAAATCATCGATGTCCTCGATGATCGGTTCATCTCCAAACGAATCGGTCTTCTTACCCGAATCAAACCAATCGTCAAAGGTCAATTCTTGGATATCGTCTTCGACTTTCAATTTGTCAAAGTCCTTTTTGTTTTCGGATTTATCCTCTTTCTCGGGCTTCGGCAGCTCTGGCACGATCTGCACGACGATGCGCTGCACGGCGCCGTCTTGGAGTTTGCGCCTTTGGAGCGGGGCGGCTGTGTCTGCGACTTGCATTTGCGCGGCCTTGGCACCCATCACATCCGCCTCCCTTTCCAGGCCCGTGTCGTCGTTGATGCCGATTCCCTTGAGCTGGGTATTGGCCTGGACGCGGCCTTGTTTTTGCTGGGCGACGTGCCATGCCTCGTGGGGCAGGTGCTGCTCCTGACCGGGTGCGATGTGGATGTCTGAGCCCTGCGCGTAGGCATGTGCCTGCATCTGCGCGGGCTGGTCGCTGTTGTAGTGCACGCGCACGTCGCTCATGTCGTGGCCCGAGAGCTGCTCGACGCCCGCCTTGAGCTGGTCGGGCATGCCGGTCTCGTTTTTGGGCGCAGCGGGCGAGTCGGGCGGCGCAGCGGGCGGCTGTGCTGGTGGCTGTGCCGGATTTGCATGAAGCTGAAAGGCCGGCGGCGACAGCGTGCGGCCCCCCTCCTGCTCTGGGGACAATGAATCGTGGTTGCGCACTTCACGCGCAACTTTTGGTGTCTCTTTTGACATCTGACGTCTAGTTGGTGTACAAACGGGCCAAAGGGCCGAAAACTTTTGCTGGTGCGCGGGAATCGCTCCCCACACGGCCCATGCTGCGTATTTCCATGTCCACAGCAAGGGCTATGCCAGATTGATGGCGAAGTTATTGCTTTTTCGCAGATTTTCCAAATCTGCGCGCCACCTCACCATTTCTTCGATGCAAATCTGCTCAAATAGCGAAGCAAAAGTTGAGATCGCCCGCCCGGAATTCAATCAGAAATCCTCGCACGGTCAGCTTTTTTGAGGTACTCCTCGAGCTGTTTCAAATCAGCAAAGATCGGGCTCAGGAGATTCACAAATCGCTGTTGGGATTCCTTGGAGTCTGCTACTGCAAAAAACGCACCAGCTTCTGCGTCAAACTCAATATGGCGCAGCAGTTCATTGTCCAGCTTCTTCAGGATTTGTTGGATATTTCCCTCCCACGAGTACCCATTTCCAGAGTAGCCATGCTTTTTGAAGCGTGGGTTGTAGATGTTGTAAAGCGTGTCACTTTCGATCGCTGCCCCGATGTAAAAGAGGCCGCCTTCGTTTCCGATGTAAAATGGATAGGGATCTTTTACGTCTTCCCGCGTGACGGTACTTGGCTGATTTTTAGCGTCCTTCTGCTCGCAGGCGTTCGCTGTCAGCAACATCGCCACGAACAAAAATATTATTGGTAGTCTCATGGGAAGCAATTGAGGGTCAATCAAGCTTAAATTGTGCAATCAGTCGCACTGACAAATCCGTAAAGGCCAAGATCAAAAGGCGTTTCACATTCCAGCGAATAAGTTCCTAAAAATCAGCTGCAACTCCAAATTTCTTGTCATTTCAAAAAGCCAATTTCGCACCGTCTTCTCACACATCCTTCATTCAAACTGCCATTCATCTCATCCCTCCAAAAAAACTTCCAGCAATCGTGGCGGCAATGCATGCGCTAATCGCACCTGACAATGCGGAAAAATTCACGGTCAAAAATCTCGAAATACTTTTCTGCCGGATAATCCTCAAATTCAGGGATAAAGAAACCCAGTACTTTTCGTTCGCGCTTTTCGTAGGAGCGCAAATAATCCATTTTGAGTTTGGCCTCTGATCTGATATTGAACTGCACGTTGGGTTCGGGCATGCCGTCCACCTTGTAGGTCAGCTTCGCTTTGTCCCATTCATCATCTGGCAAACCCCAACTTTTGAGCCGCAGGGCATGGCGTTGCATGATGGTATTTTCCATGTGGTCGGTAAATACACTTTGGTAAATGTACTTGGGCGCAATCTTCCCTGCGGCGGCAAGATCGAGCACCAATTGGCTCACAAATACATGTTCAGGATGTCCATAGCCACCCATTTCATCGTCCAACGTAAAGATGACCGAGGGCTGAAATTGGTGGATGGCCTTGAGATATTCGGCTTCCACCTCGGCCGTATTGAAGACCTCCTTGAACGTTTCCTTCGGAATGGCAACATAGGGAAGAATCTTGCCATCGAGATCATTGCGGTATTGGTGTTCGGACATTTGCACGAAGAGAACGGTATCCAAAATCGAACTGCAAGCCTTGACCTGTGCAGCATTGCGCTCCGGGGTTTTGGAAAAGCTCATTACCCCAATTTCCCAGCCTTGTTGGTTGAGCTTCGAGACCGTGCCCGCCATCGCACACATGTCATCGTCATGCGCAATCACAATCATCGCCCTTTTGTTTGGGATATTTCGCAGGATGGTGTCCTCAGAATAGGTTTCCGTGGCGGCATATTGACGCAGGGATTCGATTTGGCCGTAGCCCAGTTGTGCGATGAAACACAAAATCCCAAAGATGATCCTGACTTGATTCTTCATTTTGCGATCCCATAAAACGGAAACATCCATTTACCCAATGCAAACGTGCATTGTCCCACGTCTTTAAGGCGGTGAATGCAACCCTTTTGCAGGTGGAAGATATGCAAAAATCGAATCTGTTGGACAAGGTGTGGACCGTCGGCTTGGCAATGCGTTGATTGTCCATACAAGGTCTCAATGAAAAAATTGGACTCCATGCAACAGATCCCCTCGCTTGCTCGATTCGGGGGAAGCCCATTTTCAAATCGATGGCCCAGCTACAAATAAGGCAAGGCGCTGTCCACGAGGTACCAATTGATGAGGATGTAGGAAACGAGGGAGACGACAAAGGCGCCGCGGTCTACGCGCCAGCCGATTTTCAGGCGGTCTTGCACGGCAAATCGATGGGCGATGACGGTCACGATCAGGTGCAGGATGATGTAGGCAAATGTGACGTTGTGGATCTTGTCGGGCAGTGTGAGGATCACGGTGCGGGGCATGATGGAGTCGACGATGTACTTGTTCGCGAAGCCGGCAAAGAGGGCGCCGACGATCAAACCAAATCGCTCGGGGTTTTCGGGCCCCATGAAAAACACGGCGAGGGAAATCAGGTAGGCGACAAAAATGCCGACAAACAGCTTAAAAAAAAGTCCGAGGCCGTGGCGGTGAATCTCAAATGTCGCGGTGATCGCCGGGTAGACACTCGTGCTGTCAAGCTGGGTATTGCCAAAGTTGGTCGCATATTTTTTGTCGTCTTGCCGAATGCTGAAGCCCTTGATGAGCCACTCGTCGAGATTGATCGACTTGTCGTAGGTGCTGTTTTTGAAGTCTGGGAAATAACGGAGGCTCGTGGTGTCGAGGATCGCGTCCTCGATGCGGACCTCCAAAACCTGCCGGTCAAAGGGGAAGTGGCGCAGGTCCCACTCCTTCTTGATGAGCGCCTTGCATTTGTGGCTGGCCCAGATCTTGTCGCCTTGGTCCTCGATGTCGGGCAGGGTGAATACAAAGTCCTTGGCGTTGGCGACCTCGACCGTTTCCAGGGGTTTGAGGCTGTCATTGGTGTAGTTGAACCAAAGCCAGAAGTCGACATTGAAGCTTTTGTTGGCGAGGTCGAGGTCGTAGAGGGAAGTGATGTAGACCCCAGCGAGGGCGCTGTCGGGGACCTCCTGTGCTTGCGCGAACCGAGGGCTTGCGCCCAGGCAGAGCAGGATCAGGCCCGACAAGATGCCTTGCCAATTGAGCAAATCAAGATATGGGCGACGGCCTCGCTTCAATGGGACAATTTTTGCTCCAATATCGTGGATTTTGGCGCAAATCAAAGCGAGCCCGAGGATTCATTCGTCCAATATTCCCCGCAGCCCAAAGAAATCACTCCATACACGCTTGCCCCGGAAACTGCACGTCACTGCCTATTTCCCAAGACCTCCAATGCGCGTGCCTCGTCCTCGGTTGCTGACCACGGGTTCTGCCCTCAAGCAACTGCCTTGCTGAAATTACAAAATAGAAAACGCTGGACCGTTTGAAACGGTGTCACATGATC
Organism: Bacteroidota bacterium; assembly: GCA_031375795.1. GTDB lineage: Bacteria > Bacteroidota > Bacteroidia > J057 > JADKCL01 > JADKCL01. Next base: position 9,855 of record JANMIM010000988.1, on the reverse strand, counting down.
CTCATGCAAACAATGAATCTTGTGGAAGCCAGAAGCCAGCACGCCGGTAAGTTCATCCTCGGAATATTGCTTCACGGGCAAACCGCTGCACTTGGACGGCCCATCCTCGCTGAAGGTGCCAATGGTCATGAATCCGGTCACTGCATTGGCTGCCTTGGCGACATACTCCGCAACTTGCTGGGGGGTGGTCAGGAAATGAAAGGTGGCCCGGTCATGCCAGATATCGTAGTGCCGGGCAGGCACAAAGTCTTCGATGTCTGCGACAATCCATTGTACCAGATTGGCACGGATTCCCAACCTTGCCTTAGCCCTCGCAATCGCCGCCTCCGAAATGTCCAACACCGTGAGGTCGGTAAATCCCAGGTCCAGCAGGAAATCGACGAGCCGACTGTCGCCCCCACCGATGTCGATGATGCTCGCTGTGACTGGCAGGCCCGTCTCGGCGATGAAGCTGAGGGAAGTCTTGGGACAGTCCTGTGTCCAGCTTACTTCGTTGGGTTGTTTGGTGGAGTAAACGGTCTCCCAATGCAATTTTCGATTTTCCATGATCTTCTGCCAATAACGATTGCTTAACCATCGCAAATCTATGAACGAGTCATCGCAAAATATGTTTTGAGGGCAGGGGCATGACCAGCTCCAAAAAGGATCACTCCATTGCCGACTGCGAACGTTGAATGCGAACTTCGAGCGCTGGCCCAAAGACCCGACGGGATCACTGGGAAGCAATTTGCAACATGCCTCGTTCCACCGCCAGGCATTTATCGCGCTTGCATTTGCCCCGACCCTGCCTAGATTTGCATCGAAGTCAGCTTTTGGGCTGGCACCACGATTTTTTCAACCCAATTATTACGTTGAACAATTTTATGAAACGATTGATCCTTTCCTTGACCATGTCCCTGTGCCTGATCATGGTTGCAAGCACCGTCAGCGCACAGAGCGACACATTCTGCCCCAGCCTGCTGAGCTACATCAAGATGGGCGCCGCCAATTTCAAGCCCCTGCAAGCCGATAAAAACGAGGAAGACAGCGAGGTCGAAGGCGAAGACATCTACAACACCACCGAGGTTTTGGCCGGCTTTGAGCAGGGTCGCATCATGCCGACCTTCACCGAGGGCAAGAGCAAGCTGCAATTCTACACCTTCTACACCACCGCCGACGAGGCCGACGCCGCGATCGCCGACCTGAAAGCCGAACTGGACGCCTGCCTCGATGCCAAGGCTGGGTACAAATACCACGAAGACAGCGAGATTCACTTCTACGTGGGTGCGACGGGCTCGCTGGAACTCATGCGCTCCACCGACTACGACGACGAGGGAGAGCAGGTCTACAAAGTGCTCGTGCAGATGAAAAGGCCTTGAGCCCAACTTTTTGCACGATTGAAAAACCCGCTGGCCTGATGGTCTGCGGGTTTTTTGGGGTATAGGACAAAATGCATCACATCGTCCATGGTGTCATGTCGACTGGAGTTTCTGTCCATTTGCAAGGAGCGAAGCGACGCAGCAAATGGGCAGAAACGCAACAGAGACATCTAGCTCGTTTAGAAACACCTTCTGGTTCAGCGCGATGCTTCAGCTTTGTGCTGAACCTAACCGCTGAACCGCAGCGAGCTAGATGTCTCCGTTCCGTGGCCTTCGGCGCTGCGCGCCTCGACCTTCCGATAGCTATCGGAACCAGTCGACATGACATTGAATTCGCATTTTTGCATTTTGTCCTACACCCGTCTTTTGTTTGCCCACAACAAATCCCGGAATATCTTGTTAGGTTTGACATTCACCCCAATACCTCAGGAAAATGAAGCATATCCTCGTCACGGGCGCCTCCACGGGCATCGGCTACGCAGCGGCCAAGGCATTTCTCGACAAGGGCTACCATGTCTACGGCAGTGTGCGCAAGCAGGCCGATGCCGACCGTCTCCAGCAGGAACTCGGTCCGCATTTCAAGCCCCTGCTCTTTGATGTCACCGATGGCGAGGCGATCCAAGCGGCGGCGCGGCAATTGGAGGCCGAGATCGGCAAGGAGGGCTTGGCTGGCTTGGTGAACAATGCCGGCGTGGCGACCTCAGGGCCGATCATGTTGCAGCCGCTCGACGATTTTCGGTTTCAGTTTGAGGTGAATTTGTTTGGCTTGCTGGCCGTGACCCAGGCCTTTTTGCCGCTGCTGGGTGCCAAGGCCAATCCGGGGCATGCACCGGGCAAGATCCTGATGATCAGTTCGGTGGGCGGCAGACTCTCGGCACCGTTTCTGGGGGCCTACTCGGCGAGCAAGCACGCACTGGAGGGCATGTCGGCATCGCTGCGCACCGAGTTGCAGCTCTATGGCATCGACGTGATCATCATCGGCCCCGGCGCGATCAAGACGCCGATCTGGGACAAACCGAGCGCCAATGAACTTGGCATCTACGAGGGGACGGATTATGCCCCGATGATGACGAAGTTTCAGCGGTACTTCGTGAAAAACGGCGCAGAGGGCCTCGCAGCCGACTACATGGGTCAGCGCACGGTGGCGATCTTCGAGAAGCGCAAGCCCCGCGTGCGGTATGCCATCGTGAAAAATTTCTTCAAGGACTGGAGGATCCCCATGCTGCTGCCCGCCCGCATGCTGGACCGCGTCATCGGCAAGGCGACGGGGTTGTTGCGGAAGTCTTGAGGATCGTGACTGGAAATCGTTTGCGCACAGTTACCAGCTAGGTGGTTTAGGATCATGGCCAATGCCAATGAAGCTGCTGAAATCAAAGCCCTTTTTCCATCCGCGATTCCACTTGCAGCACAAAGTCCAGCGTCACGTCAAAAAGCTCTGCGATGTCTTCCTTGGATTGCTTGCCGATGCGCAATGCACGCTCGATGCTGCTGATGGTTGCCTCCTTTACTGCGTCAGCAGCCACCACGGCAATCGTCTCGCGCCTTGATTCCTCGTTCTTGGCTTCATACAATTCCTCGGGGCTGAGCTTATCCATTTCCGCCAATGCTGCTGCCCTACGGATAGCGGGCTTGTCAAAATTGATCTGCGGATCCCGTGGATGCTTGATGGATTCTTGGATCAAATTCATCCAATCCAAGATGTCTGCAGGCGTATCAGGTCCCGTATAGTTGGGGTTCAAGAAAATGAGCTTGTGGCCATACATCTCGCGCACTTGCCCACCGAGGGTCTGCGGATTGAGCGTCGCGAGCAATACATCGTCCTTGATCGGCTGTCCGTTCCTTTCGCTGATGCGGTAGGGAGCGGTCACGAGGATCACGGTATAGACCTCCTTCGCAAAGGCGTATGTGGCCGAATCCGTTTGTTGGTCGATGAGGTTGGACAGGAAGTAATGGATGAAGCGGTTGTAATTGTGGTCATAATCCACTTTTTGGATCTCGACGATCACCCGGTGATCCTTGGTCTCGGCAAAGAGGTCCATTTTGAAGCGAATCGAGGCATTTTGACGCAGCAGCACCTTCTCAGTCTCCACCACATCGATGTCGATGTCGATCCCCACGACGTCCTTCACAAAGGCTGTAAACACCTCCACATCCGTGAAGACCTTCTTGAAATAAACCTCATTGTCTAAGTTTCCGAGCAGCATTTCCTTGGATTTTGACTATGCGAAGATAGGGATTTTAGGCGGGAAATGAATATCGTGGAGCAAATAAAACGATTGAGAGCCAAGGAAGATCATGATTTCCATCCGAGATTCCAATGCTACATGTGGATGTATCAGAATCGGCGGCAGATGAGCTGAGAGGGGAAAATTCGTCTCGACCTCTCCTCCCAATGACCCTTTGTACACAAAGAATCCACATCTGGTGAAAATTTGGGAATTCTAATGCCCCCTTTGGCCCAATTAGCGTTAATTTTGCATTCAAGTCCAAGAAAATGCCCAAAGCCCATGTGGACGCAGATTCTGGATGGTAGAAATCAAAGTCATTTATCAAAATTGGGGATCCCAGAAAATACAAAGTTTCATCCAAATGAAAATTAAATCCATCACAATCAAAGGCTGGCGGTCATTCAACAATGACGAAGGGATCGAACTCAACAACCTAAAACGGTTCAATTTGATCATTGGGCCAAATAATGCAGGAAAGTCCAATGTAATGAAGCTAATGGAATGGCTTGCGATCGTCATTGACAACACGATTTCTATTACGATGTCACCCAGCGAATTGGAGAAAATTAACCTTGGGGGCAAGGTAGAGGTGGCGCTCAAGACAACTGACTTCTGGGAATTTGCCAAAGAAAGGCAATGTCTAAATATCTCCATCGAAGTGGAAATTACTCAGAAATTTATTGAACGTGGTGACGAGGTCATAATGATCGAGTTAGACCATGAAACAACTTCTATTCTCTTTGATATTACCCCCTGGATACGACAAAATGAAAAGGATCCTCCTAGCTGGAAGCTTCGTGCCAGAACCGAAAACTGTCGACCAGGCCTGCCGTATGACAAAGATGTCTTTTTTCAGAACAAGGAAGAGATATTAGCGGGACGAACTGGATATTCTAAGGGTGGAGTCTCAAAATTGTCCGCCCCTGCCGGAATCATCATTGGCCTACATTCCAGTATGAAATTAGTAGACCCGATAAGACATGCAAAGCGAGCAGGAAAACAATCCAGCTATTCTTTCGACGGGAGCGACATTGTTAGAAAGTGTGTAGACATCAGCAAAAGGATCGATGATTTGATGCCTTGGCAGACGCTTTGTTCCACGGTTGCTAGTTGGATGGCAACAATTTTGGCAGAGTCTAAATTTGTAATGGAGGAATCCAATGGGGATTTGAGGTTTAAGATTGACAGAGGTGATGGCGAAAAGTATCAATTCCTTGAAAATTTAGGCTCAGGAATTTCTCAAATTCTTATGATGCTTCTTCACCTATACCTTTCAAAAGACGAACATCTCAATGTATTTCTTGACGAGCCAGAGAATAGCCTACATGCTGGCGCTTTGGTAGAATTATTCAAAATTCTCCAAACCGATGATTTCAAAAATCATCAGTTTTTCGTATGTACACACTCCACTGCGCTAATGGACATGGTTAGCAATGATTGGACGGTCACAAAAGTTTCATTCGACCCCAAAAAAGGCTCCAAGTTTGAATATTGCAATACACAACTTGACAAGCTGCCACTTTTGGATGAATTGGGGATCAGAGCATCGCAAATCCTACAAACAAATCTTGTGATATGGGTCGAAGGCCCGAGCGATGCGATCTACATCGAATGTTGGATTTCTGCTCTTGAAAACCCAACGGGTCAGCGGCTCATCAATGGCAAACACTATTCCTTCCTTTTTTATGGCGGTTCAAACCTGAAATCTCTCCAATTGGGAGAACTTACAGATGAAGACAAAGAGAATTTGATCGATACGTTCAACACCAGTAGGTATTCGATAATAGTCACGGATTCGGATAAGACGCGAAAAAACAATCCAAGCAAAGTGCTTGTGCAATTGCTAAAAGAGCACCTCTCCATCAATCCTGGGTGGAATAGCTACGCCAAATTATGGGAAACTGATGGACGTGAAATTGAGAATTATGTCCCCGATGAGCTCTGGAAACGTGCGATGGAAGAGGGATCAAGACTCAGAAAGAAAAGCCTTCGATTTGAAGGGAAGGAACCCACCCTCGGTGTGAATGTCAATGATTCGTTTTCTTTGGGTCGATTTGAGGATTTTGCAGAATCACTGATTTCATTCTATGATATTCCGGGAGATTTGAATCTGAGGGTTGCGAAACAAAGGTTGAAGGATCACCATGATAGTAACAAGGTGAAATTTGCCCGATTCTTTGCCGAATATTGGACCCATGATATGATTAGAGGTTCACTTGATCTAGCAGCTCGGATCAACGAAACAATCGGATTCATCAAAAAGGCAAATGGGCTCGTTTGAATACGCTCTCCCGAAAACCCGCTTGCGCGGCTTTGTCGTGCATGCCGTTCGTCGGCCCCCAGAAGTGGTTTTGAGGTGGGCCGACGAACGGATGCGAGGTTTTTGCGTCCTCCGACGAGCGGTTGTGGGCTGGTGAACTGGAGATTTTCCTGGGACCGCCAAAGGAAGTTGTCAAAAACCTATTCCAAATTCGTAATTTCGGGCCGCTGTCGCGGGCGCAACCTGCGGCAACTTGAGAAAAATGTCTGAAATGAAGGAAAAGAACGACCTGGAGGCCTATTACGGCCTTCCCAAGCAGGTGACCTGGTGCTCGCGCTGCGTCATGTCCAACCAACGGCCCGCCTCGGCGATCGAGTTCAAACACACGATCGACAGCAAGAAGGTCACGCTCAACATCGACGATGCCGGCATCTGCGATGCCTGCAAGCAAGGCGAGATCAAGGACAAGATCGACTGGGCACAGCGCGAGGAGCAACTGCTGCGCGTGCTCGACAAGCACCGCCGCAGCGATGGCAACTATGACATCCTCGTGCCGGGCTCGGGTGGCAAGGACAGTGCCTATGCCGCCCACATGCTCAAGTACAAGTATGGCATGAATCCGCTCACGGTCACCTGGCCGCCCATTTTGTACACCGACTACGGCTACCAAAATTTCAAGAACTGGATCGACTCGGGCTTTGACAACATCAGCTTCTACCGCAATGGCAAGGTGATGAAGCTGCTCACCAAGCTCAGCATCGAGAACCTCATGCACCCGTTCCAGACCTTCATCCTCGGGCAAAAGAACCTCGCACCCAAGATCGCCGCCAAGTATGGCATTCCCCTCGTGTTTTATGGGGAGAATGAGGCGGAATATGGGAATCCGATCGCCGACAATGCGGCCTCGCTGCGCGACAAGAGCTATTACAGCTTCAAGAACATCGACGAGATCTACCTCGGCGGCGTGAGCGTGCGGGAATTGCAGGAAAAACACGAGGTGCGCCTGAGCGACCTCATGGCCTTCTTCCCTGCGTCGGCCGAGGAGCTGGAGAAATCCAAGATCGAGGTGCACTACTTGGGATATTACCTGAAGTGGGTGCCGCAGGAGGTCTATTATTATGCCGTCGAGAAGACGGGGTTCAAGGCCCGCCCCTTCCGCACGCAAGGCACATACAGCAAGTACAACAGCATCGACGACAAGATCGACGACCTGCATTATTTCACCACCCACATCAAGTTTGGCTTGGGCCGCGCGACCTACGATGCCTCGCAGGAGATCCGCAACCACCACCTGACGCGTGAGGAAGGCGTGGCGCTCGTGAAGCGTTTTGACGGCGAGTTTCCAGACCGCTATTTCAATGAGATCATGGAATACCTGGAAATCGATCCCGACTATTTCAGGGGGGAATTGGTGGACAAGTTTCGGTCGCCACACCTCTGGGCCAAGAACGACCGTGGGGATTGGCAGTTGCGACATACGGTTTGGGGGGGTGGATTGGAGGATTGATAGGGGATGTGGCTGATCTTTCCTGCGCCAGATGGATGCAATTGATCTTTCCTGCGCCGGAGGCTTGAGCAGGATGGCCCTGTCCCGAGACTCGGGACGGGCCGCTTGAGGTGCTAGCTTCCTTTTTTTCACAATATCCTATTTTTGAAATTGCATGATGTTCATCCGCCAAATCCTGAAAATGACGCCCTTGGGCGAGGATTTGAGTTGGCGGAGCGCCTTCAAGAGCACGGCATTTCGGTTGCAGGGCAAGACGCGGCGCAAGCCTTGGCCTTGGAAAACCAATTTGATTTTCCTGGTGCGCATGTGCCTCTTGGTGTGGACGATTCCGCTGCGGTTGCGGCGTGCAAAATCTGCCGTCGCCATCATGTACAACGATGGCGGCACACGGGCGCGGCGGCTCTATTATTTCAAGAAATATGCACAGCTCGACTGCGCAGATGACCAGGTATTGAGCTGCCATCCAGAGGGCATCGGCGGCAAATTGTATTTCAAGGAATTGGGCATGCGCAAGGTCGGACTGGTCTTGCGCATCGGTCTCATGTTGCAATGGGCGGCGTTTGTGGCCTGCTTCAAACGCACGCGGGTCAATCCGCACTGGAAGATCAGGTTTGCGCAATTGCTCTTGCAGCAAGTGCTGTTTCACCGACCGGGCCGGCAGCAATTGCTGTATTTTTGTTATGAGCCTGAGACCTATTTCAGCTCATTTGTCGCCGCCGCATTGCTCGGGGATTATGTACCGCAAATCGTGAGCAGCAACAGCGTGCTTTTCCGCGACAACCGCTACCTCTACCATCCGAAATTGCAATTGCGGATTTGCTCCAAATTCCAAATCGAGGAAACAAAATCCTACCTGCAAAGGGGCTGGATGCAGGTGGGCAATGTGACCTATTGGGGTCCGGAGGAGGCCATTGTCTTTGACCAATTGCCCAAGGTTGCGCCGACTTATGACATCGGCATTTACAGCAGTGCGGGCTGGGCGAGGACGCATGACCTCTGGCGCTCGGAGGACCTGGAATTGTTGCGGCGTGGCGGCTATCCCGACAATCCGATTTTTGTGCAATTGATGCAGATCATCCATATTGCGGTCGCATGCAAGAAGGCTTATGGGGCAAGCGTAAAATTGTACCTGCATCCACATGAAATCCACCTCATCAAGGACCACGATATTCGCCCGCCTTACCTGGATTTTTTGGAGAAAAATGGCATCGTGTATGAGCTCGACGGCAAGAGCACGATCGAGAACATTTACGAGGCCCGCATCGGTCTGGCGGTGCTGTCGACGCTGCTGTTTGACCGCCTCAACTTTGACCTGACGAGTTATTATTACACGGGTGCGGGCATCAAGGATTACAACATCGATGCCCGCTTCCTCGGCAGCTACCAACGGTTTGGCTACGGCGACAGCGCGGAATTGCGGAAGAAGCTGGACGGGGAATTTGGGGGGAATTTGTTGGAGGGCTGAGCGATGAAGGGTTCGGTCGCCGGAGGCAAATGTTCGGTCGGCGGTCGGCGGGACGCCTGCGCCTCTTCTGATCAATGGACGGTTCGGTCGCCGGAGGCAAATGGTCGGTTGGCGGTCGGCGGGACGCCTGCGCCTCTTCAGGTTGGTCGGCGGTCGGCGGGACGCCTGCGCCTCTTCTGATCAATGGACGGTTTGGGCGCCGGAGGCAAATGGTCGGTCGGCGGTCGGCGGGACGCCTGCGCCTCTTCAGGTTGGTCGGCGGTCGGCAGGACGCCTGCGCCTCTGTAAAGGAAACCAAAACCCATTTGCGCATTCACCCACGATGCCCGAACTTTGCGCGCTATGTGCGGAATCCTCGGATACTACAAGGCTAGGGGCCTGGTGAAAAGTGACATCTTGCAAGCCCAGGCGGCCTTGCAGGCGCTGCGGCACCGTGGCCCCAACGGGGAAGGCATCTGCCTCATCGACAGCAAGACCGGTAAGAGCTGGATCTTGCAGACCAACGACACCCCCGCCGGCGTGCCCTGTGACCTGCAACTCGAGGAGTATGCCGACCGCAGCGCCGACATCCTCGTCGCCCAAAAACGCCTCAGCATCTTTGATTTGTCGATCCGCGGGCATCAACCCATGCGCGACGGCAAGCAAAACGTGGTCGTCTTCAACGGCGAGATCTACAATTTCATCGAGCTGCGCGACGAGCTCAAAACCAAGGGTCATCGGTTCACGACCGACTCAGACACCGAGGTGATCCTGGCCGCCTACCGCGAATGGGGCACCGACTGCTTTGCGCGGTTCAATGGCATGTGGACGATCATCTTGTGGGATGCCATCGAGCGCAAGGTGCTCGTGAGCAATGACCGCATCGGGGTGAAGCAACTGTACCAATGGCGCGAAGGCAAGGATTGGATGCTGGCCTCCGAGATCAAGGCGATACGCACGCTGCCGCAGGCGAGCACCGCCCTCGACGTCGCGAGTACGCATTTTTTCCTGCGTCATGGACAGATCGACTTGGGTTTGCAGACGCTGCTCAAGGACGT
>JANMIM010000961.1:0-5757 GCA_031375795.1 Bacteroidota bacterium | reverse complement strand
CCTTGCAGATCGATGTCGAAGGCAGCGATGAGCGATACCCCAACGACATGCGCAGTTGGGGCAACGAAAAATTTGAAGTCATCGACTACGTCTTTTACCGAGGCAATTCCAGGCCTGCCCGCAAGGTCACGCGCACGCTTTGCAGCATACGCAAGCGCTGGAGCACCAAGCACCGCGACCTGAGCGACCATTTTGCGGTCGATTTTGCCGTTTGGTGGGACTAGGCGGGAATTGTGGGTGGACGATTGCATGTTGGTCGATCGCGTGGGGTTGGGTTTCATGGGTTTCAATGAGGGGTGGCAGGAGGAGGGTAGCTGCGGCAGGAGTGGCGGGGCATGAGCGAGATCAAGATTTTGTTTGGGAAGAATGCCTAATTTGAGCGCTGGGAAATAGGTTATGGGATTTAGCATTTATCGTTTCATCACTGGTGCGACGGATCGGGCGATCCGTCTGCAAGGATTCCGGCGCGAGTTTGTGGAGGCCGCAGGGTCTTGGCAACACTATTATGTTTCGCCGGGCAAGGGCAGCCTGCCGCCGGTGGTCGTGGTGCATGGCCTGAGCGGCGATGCCACCGACCTCGCCCCGATGTTTGGGATTCTGCGCAAGCACTTCAGCCGCGTGATGATCCCCGACCTGCCCGGCCATGGACGCAGCCAAGTCCCTGTCGGCGGCATGAAAAGCGCCCCGATCCTGGAAACATTCGCTGGCGGTCTCGACCAGATGATCAAGGAGCCGGCCATCATCCTCGGCAACAGCCTCGGCGGACTCGCCACGATCAGGTATGCCAACCACAGCCCCGAAAAAGTCAAAGGCATCGTGCTCTATTCGCCCGGCGGCGCGCAGATGAGTCTGCGCGAGCTACTCATCTTCAAGAGCAAATTTCGCAACCGCGACCGCGAGGAGACCCGCAAATTCCTGGATATGCTCGTCACCAAGGCGCCTTGGTACCGCCGCGTGGTGGAGAATGTCCTCCGAAACCGATTTCTGCAGCCACCCGTGCTCGAGCTCATCGGCAATGTCACCCCCGACATCTTGCTGCAACCCGAGGAAGTGAGCGGCCTGCGGCTCCCCATCCGCTTCATCTGGGGCAAGGCAGACACCCTGCAAACCAACCAAGTGCATTTTTTCAAAAAGCACCTGCCCGCCCACGCAGAGATCATGGAGCCCGACCATTTCGGCCACTGTCCCTTTCTCGACCAATACAAGGACTGCACCAAGTATGCGGTGGAGTTTGCCAGTGCTTTGAGGTAGGTGGGGGGATTTGTGAGGGGCAGGTAGCAGGTAGTAGGTCCTGCAAAAACCTGCTACCTACTACTTGCTACCTGCTACCTACATGCAAATCGGCCATTCATTTCCTGTTTTCTCGCGACCACAAAAAACCTGCAACGCACTACTTGCTACCTGCTACCTATGATTACCTTTGCTGCGCGATGGCGATTCACTTTCACTCCAACAAGGAGCTCTATTTTCAGATGCAGCGGGAAAATGCCGCCGAGTTTGTCATTCCCTTTGTCGAGCAGGAGCTCACCATCGGGGAGGGTCGGCATGTGTTGGAGGTCGGGTGTGCAGAGGGCGGGGTTTTGCTGGCCTTCTTGGAGCGTGGCTGCACGGGGGTCGGTGTGGAGCTCAGCGAGTCGCGCGCCCAGCAGGCAAGTGAATTCCTCCAGGAATACGTGGCCAATGGGAAAGCCCGCATCCTCTCCAAAAACATCTACGATCCCGCATTTGAGACCGAATTCCAAGGCCAGTTTGATCTGATCGTGCTCAAGGATGTGATCGAGCACATCCATGACCAGCAAAAGCTCATGGGTTTCATGAAAACCTATTTGAAGCCGGGCGGACAGATTTTCTTCGGTTTCCCACCGTGGCAGATGCCATTTGGGGGGCATCAACAGATTTGCAAAAGCAAGGCGGGCAAGGCGCCGTGGATGCACCTGCTGCCACGTGGCCTGTACCGGGTCTGGCTCAAGCTCTGGGGCGAGGGGCAGCCGACCATCGATGAATTGATGGACGTGTACACGACGGGTATTTCATTGGAGCGCTTTGAACGCATCGTGCGGGCGACCGACTACCGCATCAGCAACAAACGCCTTTACCTCATCAACCCGATCTACAAATACAAATTCAAGCTCAAGCCCCGCAAACAGATCGGTTTGATTGCTGCCATCCCGTGGGTGCGCAATTTCTGGACCACCTGCGGGTACTACCTGATCACACCGAAATAGGTAGCTGTTGGTCGTCCTCCCCAAAAGAACGCTGGAGGCCGATGAACAGCACAATTCTGCCTAGACCGATGCGGCGATGTCGATGCCAGTATAATCCCCGTCGATGCGGGTCGTGTTTTGGTACACGCCACCCGTCTTGGTGAGAATGAAATAATCTCCGCCTGCTGCCGACAGCGCGATGCCCTCGTAGTCTTGGTCGATTTTTGTGCCGTTTTTGTACACCGAGCCTTGGTCGGTGAGCACGTAATAGCCCGTCTCATCGGCAGCAATGTCGATGGCTGTATAGTCGGCATCGACCTTGACGCCGTCGCGGTACACGCTTCCGGTCTTTGTGAGCAGGTAGAGGATGCCGCCATGCGCAGCGATCCTCAGGGCCTCATACCCGCCGTCGCTGCGCTGGTCATTTTTGTAGATGTTGCCGTTGACCGTCAAGACATAGAAGCCCGTCTCGTCGGCCGCCAAGTCGATGGCCTCATAGTCCCAGGCGATCTTGGAGCCATTTTTGTACACGCTGCCACGGGTGGTGAGGACATAACAGTCCTCGCCAGCGGCCGCGATGCTGCGGGGCTCGTAGTCGCTCTCGACCCGCGTGCCGTTTTTGTACACGCTGCCCTTGTCTGTCAATATGAAATAATTCATGGCGCTTGAAATCAAGTGAAATCCCCCCACAGGGGCTGCAATCGTCCAAAATACGGAAAGGAGGCCAGTTCGCGGCAACTTTTTATCATCAGGGCATTTTGCGAATTGCTTGCACCTTTGCCGCGAATGCCGCAATTTAGCTTCGAGTTTCTGCGTATTCGGCAGAAACCCCAAATTTGTTGATAACAGTGATTCGCATGGGCTTCCGGCAGACGTACAAGGGGATTTTTCAGTTTAGGGATCAAGCGGCCCTGGAGCGGGCCATGTTTGAGAACCAATCGGAGGCGATGGGGGCTGATTCAATGGGCTTGCAAGACAGTTTTCGCAGTGAGGGGGTGATGTTGCTCAACATCGATGCCATTGCCAACGAGCAGGACTGGGAGGAAATGGCCGTGGCCATGGCGACCTTGGCCATGCATGCATCCCGTGGATTCCTCTATGCCGTCGCATTTGACCGCAGTAACGGCGACAAATCGGTGGTCGAATACTATGAAGCCACCAACGGTCGCCGCAAGCCCCTGCCTGCCAACACCGTCGATGCGCCACCTACATCCGACGATTATTTCCCGCTCGCTGAGCGCAACTCCTATGTCTACAGGTCCAGCAACCCTGATCGCCCACGGTATCAGCTCGACGTACACAAGGTCGAGGTCAATGGGCTGGACTATTATTACCTCGTGAACCCCGAGACCGTGGGTTCCCATTACAACGAGGCCCTCGACATTGCCTACTTCCACAAAAACAAGAGCCAGATTTTCTCGGTGAACGCGGGCAATGAAAAGGAGCTCCACGCCGTGGATCCCGACAATCCACGCAGCTTCCAGTTGCTCTACAACAACCAAAGCGACGTCGGAGATGTGAATTACGCCATCTGGAAGTCGGGCGACTACTTCGTGGTGTACACACATGAAGCCAATGTGGACTTGGAAGTGCCTGCTGGCAAGTTTGCCCATTGCATGAAGATGCGTGTGGAAACCTACCATGTCCAAGAAGAAAACATGAGCATTGAGACACAATACCAGTACTTTGCAAAAGGTGTCGGATTGGTGAAATATGAGCGTGACCAGGTCGTTTTGGAACTTGAATCTTACCATGTGGCGAGCTAGGCGCTTGCCAACACGATTTCTGCTTGTTTTCCTCATCAGCATACTCACTGCGGCCATAGGCGCCGCGCAGGCTTCTTTGTCCCTCGAAGACAAGGTGGCTGCCATCATCCAATTTCCGACCGTCTCCCACGCCGACACCTCCCTCACCGATTGGAAGGCCTTCGACGACCTGCAATCCAATCTCCGGGCAGATTTTCCCCTCGTGCACACGCACATGGAGCTGCATGTACTGGGCGGGCATTCGCTCCTGTACAAGTGGGCGGGCGCCGACCCCTCCCAACTACCCGTGATGTTCTATGCCCACCAAGACGTCGTACCCGTGGAAACCGAAGACGGCAGCGGCTGGACCCACCCGCCATTTTCGGGTGCGATCGCCGACGGCTACATCTGGGGCAGGGGAGCGCTCGACACCAAAAGCCTCATTGTCTGCCAATTGGAGGCTGCCGAGCGGCTCCTGGCGGCTGGCTACCAGCCCGAGGGCACCATCTATTTTGCCTATGGCCACGACGAGGAGGTCGGCGGCAACCAAGGTGCCGCCCACATCGCCGAATTCCTGAATGCGCGGGGCATCAAGATGGCATGGGTGCTCGACGAGGGTCTGAGCTTGATCCTAGGCGCTTTTTCGGAGACCGATCCGCCCATCGCACTCGTCGGGCTCGCCGAGAAGGGCCACGCCAACATCGAGCTCAAGGTGCTGGGCGATGGCGGCCACTCTGCGGCCCCGCCGATGGAGACGGTGATCGGCACCTTGGCGATAGCGCTCGACCGTCTGCAAAAACACCAGATGGAGGAGCACCTGCTGCCCTTGGTCATCGAGAGCCTGGTCAATGCGGCACCCTTGATGGACAAGAAAACCCAGTTGGCGATGAGCAATGTGGGCTTTTTCAAGCGAATTATCTTGAAGGCCCTCGCCAAGGATCCACGCACCGATGCCATCATTCGCACCAAGATGTCGCCGACGATCATCACGGGAGGGGTCAAGAACAACGTCTTGCCCAAGGAAGTCAGGGCCAATCTCAATGTGCGCACCATGCCCGGCGACAGCATTTCAGACGTGATCGCCCACATCAACAGCATCATCGACGACCCCAGGGTCATCGTGACGCTGCTGCCAGATGCCACGGAGGCCTCGCCCATCACAAGCCACCAGAGCCTGCAGTTTGAAGGCATCAAATCGGCGGTCATCGACATTTATCCCAGCGCCATCGTGTCACCCGCCCTGATGCCGGCTGGCACCGACAGCAAGCACTTCTTGGAGCTGAGCAAAAACCTCTACCGCTTCTCACCATTTTGCATCCACAAAGACGAGGCCAGCCGCATCCACAACACCGACGAGCGCATCGGTGTAGAGGCCTGCCGCGACATGTTGGCGTTTTACATGCTCCTGTACCAGCTGCCCATCTCCAAGGAGCTGGCTCCCGAGGGGCGTGACCATTCCAAGAAACAAAAGACCCCCTGATTCTGCAAGGCTGTATTTCCCCAGCTGTTTGCCGCGCTGCCCAAACTTTTTCACCTTTGCCACGATGGAAGACGCATTGAAGAAAATCATGATCCAGGTGATCGACGACATGATCCCCGTTCACAAGTTTTTGGGGATCACCCTGCGCGACGTGCGCCATGGATGGGCCGAGTTGTACCTGCCCTACCGCAAGGAATTGGAGGGCGACCCGCGCTCCAACCGCATGCACGGCGGCATCATCGCCTGTCTGCTCGACTCGGCGGGTGGCGCGGCGGCGATCACCACGCTCACCGGGCCCGATGACATGATCTCTTCGATCGACATTCGT
>JANMIM010000952.1:0-2195 GCA_031375795.1 Bacteroidota bacterium | reverse complement strand
GGTCCCCAGCGATACACAAATCGATCGCCACAAGGATTTTGGTCGCACACTTGCTGCTTATCACAACCTCACACAGCCGATCTACCGCAAGCCGCTGTACAAGAACCCCAAGGCTTTTGTGGGCTTGGTACTCATCGCCGTGATCGCCGCCCTCGTGTTTTGGACGGTGGAAAAGGAGGACAAGGAGAAGGAAAAACAAAAAGCGCTCGCCGAATTGCCTGCTGAGGTGAAGATGGCGGAGGAGAATAGCTTTTTGAAGGAGCCCATACAAGGGATGATCGTGCGGCCCGCCAACTACGAGATCGCTGGATCGAAGCCACAAAAGCTGACGCTGCAAGACGGCACCGTGCTCTCGATTCCCGACAATGCCTTCGCCTTGCCCGAGGAAATGCGCCAGGAGGATGTCCATCTCGAGGTCACGCAAATCCAGTCGATCGCCGAGATCATCGCCATGGGCCTGCCGATGGAGATGGACGGGAAATTGATTGACCCGACGCAGATTTTCCAGGTCAAGGCCTTTGTGCCGCATGCAATTGGTGATCGCAAGGAAGTCGCATTGGCGCCCGGCGCCAAAATCTCGATCGAGGCCCCCGTCGCAGACGATGCCTTGCAGGCGCGACAGCTCTTCACGCTCGACCCCAAGGCCCGCACATGGCGCAGCGCGTCCGCAGCGCCCATCAACCCAGCGCCCCGCAAAAGCAACAAGGCCGATATCAACGGAAACGACGGCTTTGGCGTCGTCGAATATGATGCCAAGGGCAATATTGTGCCCAAGAAAAAAGCCATCACGGCCAATGGCGAAAAGCCGATCCAAGTCCTGCAATTTGAGATCAGCAATCTCGGGATCGTCTGCTTGGGCGAGGTCCAAGGCCAACCCAGTGGCAGCGTCATCCAAAAGGTCCGATTCACCGACAAAGCCGGCCAACCCTTGCGCCTGCTCACCCTCTACGGCCTCGCCAAGGGCCGCAATACGGTCGAATTCCTGTTCCCGAAAACGGCCGACTACGCCTTTGACATCCAAGTCGCGCCCGGCGTAGACAAGCGCTACCTCGGTTTCCTGCCCGATGGACGCCTCGCAAGCATCGCCAATGTAGGCACGCTCCAAGACACGCAATCGGTAAATGTGCTGCAAATGGAAGTATCCGCCGCACCCATCAAAAACATTGAAGAACTCACGCAACTCATCGACCAAAAGCAGGTCATTGAGTAGAATATTTATCAGGATGCTTTTCTGATCGTTCTTTTGTTAGCGGTTGGCCCGTTCATGCCCATGGCGTGAGCGGGCTGTTCTTTAACCAGAATTTGCAGAATTTACGGAATTTGCAGAATCATGAGAATCATGAGAATCATGAGAATCATGAGAATCATCAGAGTTTGCAGAATCGCTAGTTGTGATGAATTCTGGGTGGTCAGCCAAAAAAATCAACACCACCAATAATTCTGAGAATTCGGATAATTCTGCAAATTCTGATTCTCAATGCAACATAAACTTCAGCACACTCGCCGAATAAGCCTCTACGCCCATTGTGCCCACAATATTTCCGTGGCCGGCGCCGGGGACGCTTTCTTTCATGCCTCGGCTGCCGTTGTAGTTGTTCCAGACGCTCAGGCCGTGGTTCTCGTAGCTGAGGAAGGCGTCGTCGATGCCGTGGATCCAATAAAAAGGCTGCTGCACGAGCTTGATTTCCTCGGCATTGTCGATTTTGAGGTTGGTGAAGAAGCTGCCGGGGACCGCGAGGCCCGAGCCCTCCTGCGCCATCATCTCGGCGCTGGCGAATGGGGCCTCCAGGAGCAACCAACTCGGCGTCAATGCCGCCGGATGTGCCGTGAGTTCCGTGGCGGCAGCCGAACCGAGGCTGAAGCCATACATCGCAAACCGATCGCTCGTGAGGCCCATGGCCTTGAGCCAATCGATCGCGGCGCGCGCGTCGGCATACATGCCCTCCTCGGTCGGCACGCCTTCGCTCAGCCCAAATCCACGGTAGTCAAACATCAGGATTCCATACCGGTGCTTGCCGCCAAGGTTGGCCAGCGCCTTGGCACGTTGCCAGTAGACGTCCATGTGACCATAATTTCCATGGCAATACAAAAAAACCGTATCGGTGAGGATTTGACTCGTTTGTCCCAGGTAAGTGGCGGATATCTTTGTCGGCTGATCCTCGTCGGCGGTCTGCGACAGCAAGGTCATCTGATGA
>JANMIM010000932.1:0-10520 GCA_031375795.1 Bacteroidota bacterium | reverse complement strand
GGGCAATTCGCTCGGTTTCACTTGGTCGAGCTTGATGCGGTTGCTTTTGTCGGTGGGGTGCTCGACGAAGAGCGCGTGCTTGCCCATGCTCAATTCCTCGTCCTTGGCGGGGTCCATGTCGTGGACCTTGAAGCCGCGCAGGGGGTGGCGGTAGAGCAGGTACATGTAAATGAGCACCGCGAGGGCATGCCGGTCGGTGTTGATGCTCGGCAAGACACGGTTGGGATCGGTCTTGCCGAGGTGATTGGTGGCCATCACCTCGGGGGCGATGAAGTCGGGCGTACCGACCACGTCGGGCGGAAACTTGCCCGGCACGACCAAGCCGTCGATGTCGATGATCGCAGCGTTGCCGCCTGCGGGATCGACGAGTACGTTTTTATAGCTCAGGTCGCTGTGCGCGAGCCCGGCCGCGTGCATGCGGCGCACGGCGCGTGCGATCTTGATGCTGATCGCGAGGTAGCTGCGCCAGGTGCCGCGCTCCCGGATGTCCAGAAATTTATTCTGATTGCTTGCCGATGCAAACCATTTGCCTTCCTTCTCATTGCCCTTGATGCCGAGCATGTCGTTGTTCACGGAGCCGTATTGAAAGAAAAAATGCGGCTTGTAGGTCGGGCACACGATGCCCAATTTCCCCTGGTGCTCGACGATCTTGGTGGGCCAGCAAAACAATTCCTCCCAATAAGTGCCGCCTTCCTGTCCAAAAATCCGCTCGCGAAACAAGCCCACGATGTTCAACAACCGGTCCTTGGAGTTGGCATCTTGTTTGTCGCGGAAAAAACCGACGACATAGCTCTTGTCGGGGCTGAAATACACGTCTTTCATCCCGCCTTGGCCGATCACCTTGTTCACGTACTCGACCGTGCTGCCGTCTGTGGCTTTGATTCTGACGATTTCGCTCATGGTTCCTTGATCAATTAGAAAAGTATGGCAATCGTGCGGTCGTCGTGTTCACCCGCCGCCCAGTAGTCCAGCCATTCCAGCAGTTGCTCGTCGGCCTTGAGGTTGTCGTGGTGAAAATCCACGACGTCGCTCATGTCGTCCCACAGTTGGTCCCATTTCTCCAATTGCAGCATGTTGTGGTCGGTGCTGAATTTGGGATCGCTCACGCCGTCTGACATGAGCACCACCGCCGTGAAGTCGGGCACGACATCAAACTCGATGCGTTTGGCGACCGTGGCCCCGTCTGTCCAAATTTCGGGCATCGTGAGGAAGCGCGTCTGCCCGGCAAACTGTCCGCCGTCGGGCACGCCCATGAGCTTGAGGTGCTTGCCGTGTTGGTACACGCCCACCGCGCCGTCGCCGACCCACCAAGTGCCGACAAAATAACCAAAGTCATATTGCCGCACGATCGTCACCATCAGGGTCGTGTGGAAGGCCTTGGGCAGTTCGCCCATGGCGTCGGCCTCCTCGCAAATGGCCTTGTAGCCGGCATAGGCGGCGTTGCTGAGGGCATCGTAGATGCGGTTGCGGATCTGCCCGCGCAATTGGTCGTTGGGGTCGCGCACCCAGGCGGCGGCAAAGACGCCGATGTCCTCGCTGAGGCGCTCGTCGAGCTTGGTCTCGAGGATCTCCATGACTTTGTCACAGGCGATCTGCGAGCCACGGCGGGAGTAGGGTGCAGAGCCGGCGCCATCGGCGACGGCCATCACGTACCATGCCTGCGACTCATTGACCCGCAGTTCAAACTCGTCGTCGCGGAATGTGCCGTTGTGGGCGTGTGAGCGCCCTCTACGGCTCGCGGCGATCATCGTGCGGCCTGCCATGTGCAGCGAGGCGCTGCGCAGGTGCGGCTTTTGGTAGGGCAGCGTGCTGTCGGGCTCCAGTTCCTTCCACATCTTGCGCGGGTCGGGGAGAATGTCGATCTCGCCCATCAGGCGGTAGTCTTGTGCAGGACGGTCGCCGTCCTCGCCAAATTTGAGCAGGACCTGCACGGGAAATTTCCCGTGGTCATCGGGCGTGCCTTGAATCTTCAATTCACCCTCATGCGTGAAAATCAACCCCGTGCCTTCAAATCCTTGCGCCTGCACTTCGAGCAATGTCTCCATGCGTCGATGCAGGGGGGCGATGTCGAGGTTCAAGGTATATTCCACGCCGGTCTTTCCATTGGGGAGGTTGAGCTTCACGGGGATTGCGGGTGGCTCGACGGGTGCTTTTTCTTCCATGGCGGCGGGTTCTTCGGCGGATGAATCGTTGTCTAGGTCGCCTGGGGTGGTCTCGGCATCCAAGCCTTCCCCATCTGACTCGGCGAGCGGTGCTTCGTTTTCTTCAGCGACCGGATCGGCTTGCAGCTCCTCAGGTACTTCCTCGACGACTTCGACATTTTCGGGATGGATCGCCCCGTCGGCCTCGGTCTCTGCCTCGCTCAATTCCATCTCAGGTATGGTATTCAAGTCTGGATCCGCCACCTCCAATGCAATTTCGGGCTCGGTGACCGCTTCTGCGACCACAGGTTGGGACGCTTCGATGGCGATTTCGGGCTCGGTGCCAAATCCAGCCTCGACAAAGGTCGTGTGGATCTCGTCTTGCAGGGCCTGGTGGCGCTGCAGCAACTCACGGAGCAAGGGGTGCTTCATGAACTCCGGCAGATCGCGGTACAGCAGTTGTGTATCGCCCCGAAAGCGCCTCAGCAGGGCCTTCTGCACCAGTGTGCGTTCTTCTTCTTGGTCCTGGTCGCCGCTATTGGGTCTAAACATAATATATGTGATCGCTTAGCCTTTGGTACGGGAAATGTCAAAGCTGCTGTTGTCGTTGCCTTCTGCAAAACGCAGGGTGCGGTTGCACCAAGGGCAGGTGGCCTGGTTGCTGTCGTCGGCACAGAAGACGTTGCCGCATTGGCAGAGGGCAAATCCATGGCTGTTGCCGCAACATGGGCAGTGCGGAAAGCCTGTAAGCTCATTGCTGTTGACCTTGGCGTTGGTGGCGCCGCCTTCTTGGGTGAGCTGGAAATATTCGTCACCCACCGGGAATGCGCCGCTCAGGCGGTAGCCACGTGTGGGGCCTGCGCCGCCAGCCCATTCATTGTTGGTGGTGCTGCCGGCCTTGTCGTATTTGATGAGGTAGTGCTTCTTGGTGTTTTGGCACTTGCCGAGGAATGTCGCCACGTTGGTGTCGACTTGTCCAGGGCTGCCGCCGCTGGCTGAGCCAGGTTTCTGGTCCACAAAGCTCTTGTCGATCGGCGCGAGGTTCAATTCCTCCTTGCTGTACAGGTTCACGCTTTGGCTGCTGGCTTGGATGGATGCGGTGATCCACTTGAAAAAAGCCTTGTAGCTGTTGGCATCGCTGTTCTTGAACAGCATCACGTTGTCGGTGAGGCGGTAGAGCACGCTCAGGTCGGCCCCTGAGCCAAAGGAAACAGCCACGACCATGGCCTTGTTTTTCCAATCGCGGTTCCAGGTGTCGAGCGCGGTTTGGTAGCTGTCGGTCGGGGCGCCGTCGGTGAATAGAAACACGATTGGCTTCCAGTCGCCCTTGCGCTCCATCGTGGTGCGCACGAGTGTATGGCCCATGTCGCGCATGAGGTGCGTGAGGCCCTCGCCCAGCGCCGTGCCCCCGCCGATCGGCAGGCGTGGCGGATAAAAGGTGATCACGTCTGTGAGCGGCGTCACCGTCTTGGCCTTGCCAGCAAAGGCTACGACCGAAATGTACACCGTCTCCAAGGCGTAAGGATCGCGCTTGAGTTCTTGGATGATCATGCCCAAGCCCGTCTCCACTTGCTGGATCGGCTCGCCGACCATGGATTCAGACACGTCGATGAGGAAATAAACTGGAAGCCGTCTCATGGTATCTCTGTTTTTGTTGGGGGGAAGTAGGCTTACACGCCCATCAATGAAATGAGGGTGATGCCGGCGATGATGCAAAACAGCACGAGCTGACCGGAATCGAGAAAAATACCCTCGCCAACCTTGTAGGGCTTCATGCTTTTGCCGATGCTGCGGGAAAGGCTGCCAAAGATCTTGTCTCCCGTGTCAAACCAGCCCCGGTGCTTGGCATCGAGGCGGTCCTTGTGGGGGGCTAACTTGGAATAGACGTACATGGCCACCAAGCTTGCGACCATCACAAACTTGATGATGAAGCCAAAGAAGCCAAACCTGAACAACAATAGGGTGAGGGTAGTCATATCACAACGTTTACTTCGGGTGGAGGCGGAGGCAAAGTCGCCTCCTGATTGGTGCCCATGCTCTTGTTGCCTGCACTGACAGAGGCTGAGACCCATTTGAAAAATGAGCCAAATGTATTGGCGTCGGTCGTGTCGAGGCTCACGACGTTGTCGGTGATTTCCTTGAGGAAGCTCTCCTTGGCCTTGGGGCCGGCGGCGCAGGCGATGATGTTGCCGAAATGCAGGGCCTTGATCTTGGGTACCGCCTCACGGAATATCATGAGGTCAGACGGACTGCCGTCTGTCATGATGAATAGCAAGGGCATCCAATCCCCTTTTTGGTCCTGTGTGCTGCGAATCACCTCTGAACCGACACGCTTCACGAGCAGTTCCAGGGCCTCCCCAAGGTGGGTCGGGCCGCTGTCGGGCGTCTGGATGTCGGGCAGTTGGAAGACCTCGAGCTCGGTCAGGGGCACGAGCACCTTGGCATCACGGTCAAATGTGATGATGCTGATGTGCACGGATTCCAAGGCAAATGGATCCTGCCTGAGGCTCGAGATCATGGATTCGAGGCCAACTTTCACTGACTCGATCGGCTCGCCGCGCATGGAGCCGGATGTGTCGAGCAGCAGGTAAACGGGTAGTCGCCGCATGGTGGAGAACGATGGGGAAATTAAACGACAATGTTGACTTCGGGAGGGGGCGGAGGCAATTCCTGAATGCCTACGACTTCTTTGCCAGAGGCTTCCACCTTTTGGCTGCCGGTCGAGATGGATGCCGAGACCCACTTGAAGAAGGCAGAGATCGTGCTGCTGTCTGCGGTGTCGAGCGACACGACCGATTCAGTGATCTGCCGCAGGGCGTCCACGTTGGCATTGGCGCCGGCGGCGCAGGCGATGATCATGCCAAAGCGCTTGGAGCGAATGGCTTGGAGGCCGGCATTGAGGTCGTCGGTCGGGGTGCCGTCGGTCATGATGAACACGATCGGCTTCCAGTCGCCCTTGACCTCGGTCGTGGTCTTTTGCACCTCTGTCTCCACCTTTTGGGCCAGCAGGATCAGGGCGTCGCCCATGCAGGTTTGCCCAAGGGCCTGGATATTGGGCATCTGGAAGCTCGCCAACTCCGTCAAGGGCACCACTTGGCGGGCACCGTTGTCAAAGGTGATGACGCTCAGGTAGGCCGTCTCCAAGGCATAGGGATCTTGACGGAGTGCAGCCACGAGGGTCTGCACGCCGTTCTTGATCGCTTCGATGGGCTCCCCCAACATGGATCCTGATGTGTCCAGCAGGAGGTAAACCGGTAATTTTCTCATTCTGTGTTCTTGAACCTTGCTTACAAGTAGCTTTTGAGGATGTCGACAAAGGAGTCTGAATAGAAGGCATTGCCCGAGGCGCGAAACTTCCAATCGCCGTCTTTGCGGTACACTTCCCCAAAGATCATCGAGCACTGGTTTTCATAGTTGGGATCGTTGCTGAGGGCGTAGCGGGCGATTTCATTGCCCTTGGCGTCCACGGCACGGATGAAGGCGTTGTCGATCAAGCCGAAGTGCTGATTTTTCTGGCGGCCTTGGTAGATGGTGACCAGGAATACGATCTTGTGGTATTGCGGTGGCACTTGGTTGAGCTTCACGATGATGCGCTCATCGTCGCCGCCTGTACCGCCCTTAAGGTCGTCGCCCGTGTGCCAGATCGTTCCAGATGGGTGGCGCAGGTTGTTGAAAAACACCACGTCGCTGTCCACCAAGCCGATTTTCTTGCCGCCGCCGAGGTCCTTGGTGTACCCGGTGCTGAGGATCTTGTCGTTGGCATCGAGCACAAATGCCATCGCGTCCAAGTCAAAGTCGACTTCTTCGGGACCAAACATCTTGCCAAAAAATCCTTTTTTGGCCGTGCGGATGGTCCAACCCAGACCGATCGTGACCATCGACAAGTCATTGACATTTTTGTCAAGGTTGATGGTTTGCCCTTTGGTGAGATTAATAGCCATTTTCTAGAATTTGAGGATTTGAAATTTCTGAAAAATCAATTGTAAACACCCAGGTAGTCGCCAAGGCCGCCGCGGTTGCCGACACCCATCGCCTCGAAACGCCACTCCTTGTCGCGGCGGTAGAAGCGGCCGATGGTGACGGCGGTCTCGACCGAGAAGTCCTCGCTCAGCTCATACTTCATGATCTCGGCATTGCTGCTTTGGTCCAGCACGCGAATGTAGGCATCGCGCACCTGCCCGAAGTTTTGCCCTTGCTTGGAGGCATCGTGGATCGTGACCACAAAGATCAATTCCTCGACGCGCTGATCGACCTTGTCCAGGTCCACCATGATCGTTTCCTCGTCCTCATCGTCGTCATTGGAGGCCTCCTGCACGTCGCCCGTGTGCTTCACAGCTCCTTCAGGCGATTCCAGGTTGTTGTAAAAGACAAAAAATTCGTCGGCGGGAAGCTTTCCATTCTTTCCTACCATGAACACTGAGGCGTCCAGATCGGCCTCGGCTCCGCTGATGGCGGGCTCCCAGCCCAATCCCACGGCGACTTTGCTCAATCCGACACTGACACGCTGACCTTTTTGAAGATTAATTGCCATATCAAACGATCGTTTTTAAGGTTTTGCCCTCTAACATTAATTTTCCGTGATCCCATCCGCCGTTGCCTCCTGCTGCCTTTGCGACCATGTCGGCTTCCAAACCTTTGGGGGCTGAAAATTAAGAAAAAAACATCTATTGCAATAGGAGAATTGTAGACACTTGCTTCAAATGCCGTGCTCGGTCTTGGTGGCGGATGCTGGGCCTGTGGGGCAGACTTTTCACCTTTGTCCACGTGTTGCGATATTCCCTCCTGGAGATGGCGGTGGCACGACCCTTGGGCGGCAATTGGTCACCTTTCCAATCTGGAAACGAATTTCAGTCCCCCAAACTGCCCAGTACGGCTGTGAGTTCAGAAAGTAGCATCGTGCGCTCTGCGTCGAGCAGGTCCAGCAAGCTTTTTTTGTGGCTGCGGATGTGGAGGAGGCTGCTCAAGCCGCTGAACCGATCCATCTGCCCGCCATACCACAATGCAAAGGCACCCGCGATCGGCAGCAAGAGCCCGAGTCCAGCGAGCCACCATCCGCCCATGCCTGCCAGCAACCAAGCAAGCACGACGATCGCCCCGTACCAGAGCGGAAACAAAAACATCCCCACGACCATCATGATCGGGGCATGGTATTCGATTTCGTCGCTGATCTTGGGCGCGATCCAAGCTGGAAACCAATAGGGCGTCCAGCTCGTGAGCAACCCAAAGACGTAAAGCGGCGACCCGATGACCAGGACCAGCAATTGCAGGACCCAAAGCAGTGTTGCATTCCATTTGCGAAAACGGCTCTTGAAGAATCCCTCGGTGATCTGCAGGCGGTCGATCATGGCATACCACTGCTCCAGTCGCAGTTGCAGTCGCTCAAAGGCCGCCAGGTCGCGCGCCTTGGCCTCACGAATGCTGTCTGCGAGCTCCATCTCTGCCTTGAGCGCGGGCAAACCCAGCTGCGGGTGAAAGGCCTCAAGGTAGAGCCGTGTGATCTGGTTGTGCATTGTTTCCTGGGCCTTGTCTTCCAGGATCACCATGCGGGCGGCGATTTGCTCGCGTTGTGCCTCCATGAGCGCCTTGACGGTCGCCACCTCGTCTTGCTCGTACTGCGCCTGGTAGTCGCTCACCCTGATCGGCTCGCCCACGTCGATGCGCAGGCGTGTGCGAAAGCGGGTGGAGGCGGAGTAGTTGAGTGCGGCGGGCATGATCAGCAGTCCGCCTTTGAAGCCATGCGCCTTTTCAAAGCTCAGCGCAATGCGCGCGACCCCGGTGCGCAGGTCGCGCAGCTTTTTCTCTGCATAGCTCGTGCCTTCCGGGAAAATCAGCAACGTGCCGCCCTTGGCCAGGTATTCGCGGGCATATTGGAAATTGTCCTGGTTGTCGATCGTTTCCCCTGGCCGGATGTCTTGCTTGCGGTAGAGGGGAATGACGTTGAAAAATCCGAGCAGCTTGGCCAGCCATTTGTTGCGAAACAGGGAGCCATTGCCCATGAACCCGACTTGCTGGTGCAGCAGGCTCGCCACGACGAGCGGGTCCATCAAGGTATTGGGGTGGTTGGCGACCATGATCATCGGTCCGCGCCGCGGCAGCCGTTCACGGCCATTGACCGAGAACTCCTTGTAGAAGATGCGCAGGGTCACTTGCACAAAGGCCCTGAGGATGACGTAGAGGATGATCACGCTGCGAAGTTAGGGAAAATGGATGCACGGCAGCGAGGGAGGAGCATTGTAGGAATTGCTTTTCCTTGTTATCTTTGTTTCATGGGCGATGCAGTAAAGACAATGAAGGTGAGTCGGGCGGCATTTCTGAGCTACTTGGATTCCATCGAGGGTAAGGCCGAGTTTCTGGATGGCTGGATTTACGACATGGCAGGCGGCACGCCTGCGCATAGTTTGATTGCCAATAATGTGGGTGCGGAGCTTCGGTCAAATTTGAAAGATTCAGGCTGCCGTGCCTACAACAGTGATTTGACCATTGAAATCGATGCAGACGGCTCCATTGTATTTCCAGATGTATCGGTCGTATGCGGTGCGTTGGAGACCACCGATGACCGTGCTGACATTGCCACAAACCCGGTCTTGATCGTGGAAGTGCTGTCTTCAAGTAGTTGGCGGTATGACCGTGGAGGCAAGCTGCGTAAATACATGACCATCCCCAGCCTCCGAGAATATGTGATCATCGAGCAGACCATTCCGCAAGTCGATGTAATGACACGCGCCGATGACGGGAGCTGGAAATTTGCGACTTACCAAGAGTTTACGGATTTGGTCGTCCTAGAATCGCTCGGGATTCAGATCTCAGTGGCAGACATCTACCGCGACGTGGTTTTTGCGGGCTGAGTGGAGCCTGTTTCTCGCAGGATTTCGATCTCTATTTTTTGGTTGACTGGATCATTGCAATCATTGCCTGCTTGAAACTGCCTCTTTGGTCGACACCTTGCTGTAGGCTCAGGAAAATTAATCGACTGTAAATCAATTATCTACGGTTGTGTCATCTATTCCTACGAATATTTTCGTAGGAAAGGCTTGCATCTACGAATGCTTTCGTATAACATTGCATTACGAAACCTTTCGTAGATTGTATTCACAATGAAAATGATGGAAACACCGAAACCTACCGAAGCTGAACTGGAGATCCTGCAGGTGCTCTGGGACCGCGGAGCCAGTACGGTGCGTGAAGTCAATGACGTGCTGGGCGCCAAGCGCGACATTGGCTACACGACGACGCTCAAGTTTCTACAGATCATGCATGAAAAGGGGCTGATCTCCCGCGAGAAGGACGGCAAGGGGCATATCTATGCCGCCGCCGTGGACCGCGAGATCACCCAGCGTGCCTTGCTCGACCGCTTCCTGGAGAGCGCATTTAGCGGCTCTGCCATGCAACTGGTCATGCAGACACTCGGCGGGCACAAGGCAAGCTCGGCCGAGATCGACCAAATCCGCGCCTATCTGGACACCATCGAAAATGACTCAAAGCAATGAAATCACTCCAAGACCTGATTCCGCCGCATATCGCCGACGCCATCGGCAGCACATTGATGCATTCGCTCTGGCAACTGGCTGCCCTGGCATTGCTGCTCATCTTGGTGCTCGCCATCGTGCCACAGGCGGCTGCCCGCCTGCGCTATTGGCTGGCTGTCACGAGCATGGGACTCATGCTCGCCGCACCCGTGATCACATACGCCATCGTGTATGAACCCGCGGCACCCGCATCGAGCCTGCGGCCCCCCTTGGCCATGAAACCGGGTTGGCTGTCATTTGCCTCGACCAACCATTCCACCTCATACACCCACAAGGACCTGAGCATCTCCGAGCAAGTCCAAGGATTTTTCCAAGACAATGCCTACCTCATGCTCGGCATTTGGTGCCTAGGCGTGCTGGCATTGACGCTGCGGCTCATCGGTGGCAGCTGGCAAGTGCGCCGCCTGCGCCGGTCGGGCACACTGGATGTACCCGATGCACTCGTGCTGCGGTTCATGGACTTGCTGGACCGCATGGGCATACGCCGCACGGTCGGGTTGCGCTACAGTAAATTGGTCGACACCCCGATGGTGATCGGCGTGCTCAAGCCGCTGGTATTGCTGCCCGTGGGCTTGCTCTCGGGCCTCTCGATGGAGCAGGTGGAGTGCATTCTCATCCACGAGTTGGGTCACGTGCGCCGATGGGACTATCTCATGAACATCGTGCAGAGTATCGCCGAGATTGTGCTGTTTTACCATCCCGCCATGTGGTATGTGTCTCGGGTGATGCGGCAGGAGCGCGAAAACTGCTGCGACGAAATGGTGGTGGCCCTCAAGATGAACAAGGTCCAGTATGCCCATGCGCTGCTCAACTTGGAGGTGATGCGGCAGCAACAGCCTGCATTGGCGATGGG
>JANMIM010000925.1:0-1583 GCA_031375795.1 Bacteroidota bacterium | reverse complement strand
ATGATGTATTTGAAGCGCTTCTGCCATTTCTCCAGCACCTGCGGATGGCGCTGGAAGAGCTCGATGGGCTTCATGAGCAGGTCGTCGAAGTCCATGGCATTGGAGTCGAAGAGCCTGCTTTGGTAGATCTTGTAGATGCGGGCGATGATGTTGCTCTGCTCGTCGGTGACATAGTTGATGGCATAGTCATCGGGATCGACGAGGGCGCTTTTGGCGCTGCTGATGTGGGTGTAGAGCACGCGGGGCTTGAACTTCTTGGGGTCGAGGGCCATGGACTCGACGACCTTGCGCAGCATGCTCTCGGTGTCGTCGGTGTCGTAGATCGTGAAATTGTTGGTGTACCCGATCTTCTCGGCCTCCATGCGCAGCATGCGCGCAAAGATCGAGTGGAATGTGCCCATCCAGATGTTCTTGGCATCGGGCCCCACGAGGTGGATGATGCGGTCTTTCATCTCCTTGGCGGCCTTGTTGGTAAAGGTCAGCGCCAGGATCTCAAAGGGGTCGGCCAATCCTTGGTCGATGATGAAGGCGAGGCGGTAGGTGAGCGTGCGCGTCTTACCAGAGCCGGCACCGGCAATGATCATCACCGCCCCGTCGGTGGCAGCCGCAGCGGCACGCTGCGATTCGTTCAATTCGTCGAGAAAATACATGCGGAGGCAAAGGTAAAGTAAAATGCTGGAGCAGAATTTACAGAATTAGCCGAATTTGCAGAATGGGGATATGTGAAAAAAGCTAGGGCGGAGTCTGAGGCATGGGTGCAGCTGTATGCCTGATGCTTCTTGGCGGATTGGGAGTGATGCGGAATTGAGAGTTTAGAATTCAGAGTTGGGGGGATGGATGAAAGATGAAGGAAAACCGGAACGGTTATGATGAAAGATCGGAGTTGCGTGGTTTTTTGCTTTCAGCGCTGCACCCTCTGCTTTGGAGACTATGCTTGATATTGTGTGGTTTCGGGCGATGCCGTTGGTGGTGAGAGGGGACTTGTGGCGCGGTTGTGGGGATTGTGGTGGGGAATGCTTGGGCACGCCAATGGCTTTGTTTGGTGTGTATCTGGGAATGATTTGTCGTCTACGTGGGCTTTGTCTTGGATTGGATGCTGGATTGTTGGGCCTGTTTTGGGTCGAATTTCGGATTGTTTGGCTGGGTGGCCGCTTTGTTGGGCAAGACTTGTCCATGCGATTTTTTTTGGTCGCGTGCGGGGAATCGGTAGGTCGGGAATTTGGGTGCGGATCAGGCAGGCGGAGCCTTGGGCACGAGTTTGCCTATTGCGGCTTGGATGTAGGATTGTGGATCGTGTTTCCAGTCGATTTTGGGCTGGGGCTTTTGGGGAATGCGGAGGTGATGTGCCTCGTGGCTGTGTTTTTTGGATTCGGGATTTTGCCATGCCTCGGCGGGCGCGTGGAGGCTGGCGACCTTGAGGATGGTCATTTGCGGGAGGTGGCGGATCTTGCGGCCGACAGCATGGACTTGGCGCCATTCGACGACGAGGCAGGTGGCGTATTTTGCGTTTTCATGCCACTGCGGTACTGGGATTTTGAAACCCTCGGCGGGAATGATCTCTGCGGGAATATATATATATATAT
>JANMIM010001436.1:0-7673 GCA_031375795.1 Bacteroidota bacterium | reverse complement strand
GAGCTCGGCTACCGCGACTTCGACAACGGCGACGACTACGCCTACGTGGGCATGGACGGCAACACGACGATCATCACCCGCGCCGCCGACAAAGCCGCAGCCAAGGGGATCGTTGTCGTGAACGCCGCCGGCAACCAAGGCAACGACAGCCCCACGATCTATGGCAAGCGCAAGATGCTGGCACCCTCAGACGGCGACAGCGTGATCTCAGTCGGCGCGGTGGGAGCCTCGCGGGTCATCGCCACTTTCAGCAGCCAAGGCCCGAGCTACGACGGCCGCGTGAAGCCCGACATCTCGACGATGGGAGAGAGCGCGGCCTATGTGAGCACAAGCGGCATCTTGTCGCAGGGCAGCGGCACGAGTTTCGCCTGTCCTGTTGCAGCCGGCTTGGCCGCCTGCCTCATGCAAGCGGCCCCCGAGGCGACCAATATGGAGGTCTACCAGGCCCTGATCCGTTCCGCCGACCGCTACACCCGGCCCGATACCTTTTATGGATACGGCATTCCATTCGCCCCCGAGGCCTACCGCATCCTCACCGGCGACAGCCTGCCGCCCGTGCCGCCGGGCAGCGCCTTTGGCCCCGAGAGCATCGTCCTGTATCCAGTGCCTGCCACCGATCACTTCGATTTGGCGATCGACAACGAGGTCAAGCCCTGGAGCGGCGCGATGGAGCTCTACGACATGGCCGGGCGACGCGTGTGGACCTACCCGCTGGAGGTCGCATCGTTTTACAACGTCTTTCATTTCACCCGCGCAGACGACTATGCGTTCCTGCAAAGCGGGCGCTATGTGGTGCGCATCCGCGACTTGGCGGGCCTGGTCAAGTATTCCACCAAAATCTCTATCCTCACAGCACGATGAGCGTCTTGTTTGATTCCTTTTCTGAGTGGCAGCAGGATGTCACGGCCCGCAAGGTGCCGATGTGGCAGCCCGTGCTCGAGTATGAGATCCGTGAGAAAGAAGGCGAGGAGGGCGAAATCTGGGCCCGCATCGCACAGGCGCATGCGGTCATGCAAGATGCGGTGCGCACGGGCCTCGAGCACGACATGAAGAGCATCAGCGGCATGATCGACAACGGCGGCAAGAAGGTCATGAAGGCCAAGGTCTCGGTCCTCGGCGAGAATTTCCAAAAACTCCTGGCCTACAGCATCGCCGCCAAGGAGGTCAATTCCTGCATGGGCCGCGTGGTCGCTGCGCCGACGGCAGGTGCCTCGGGCATCATGCCGGGCGTGCTCACGACCTTGCAAGAGCTGCACAAATTGCCCAATCAGATCGTGTATGAAGGCATGCTCGTGGCGGCGGGGATCGCGCTGGTGATCGAGCGCCGCGCGTCGATTGCGGGTGCTGTCGGAGGCTGTCAGGCCGAGACGGGCACCGCCGCGGCGATGGGGGCGGGGGCCGTGGTCTATTGCCTCGGTGGCAGCATCGAGGAGGTGTTTGATTCGGTCGCGATCACGATCATGAACATGCTGGGCCTCATCTGCGACCCCGTCGCGGGCCTGGTCGAGGTGCCTTGCGTGAAGCGCAATGGTTCGGGGGCCGTGATCGCATTTGCCTCGGCGCAGATGGCGCTTGCGGGTGACCGCAGCATCATCCCGGTCGACGAGGTGATCGACGCAATGGCCGAGGTAGGGGAGGCGATGGAGTCGCGCTACAAGGAGACCGCCCTCGGCGGGATCGCCAATACGCCGACCGCGCATGCGATTGAGGCGCGGGTGCTGCTGTCGGAGGCGGAGATTGTGGATTTTGAGGAGCAAATGGAAAATTGAGAATGGAAAATGGATGATGACGGTAATTCTCAGCAGGAAGGCTCGTTGTTTACGTTCATTATGGAGTACAGGGGTGGGACTTACATTTCTCAGGTGAGGAGTGGGAGCAAGGAGGAGACTTGTATTCGCCGGGTGGAGGGGAAGGCGGCATGGGTGCATGTAACCAAGACGATGGCTTAGTCTATTTTTGAATGATTGATAGGCACTTAGAATTCAAAAATTAACTGAATCGTGAATGAAAAACGCCATTTTCCTGCTGTACCTCACCTTGCTGCTGCTACAATCATGCACCAAGAATGCTGGACCTGTAGACAATGGGAATGTCGAAACCAAGGTGCAAAAGCAATGGAAGCCACCCGTGAATCCTTGTTTCCAGATCATTGATCCCACGACGCTCACGCCACAGGGTTCATTTGTTCCCAAATCTGAGGATGAATGCCCTTTTGTGGAGGTGATTCCCTCTGGAGAAGATTCGATCATCTGGGCGATTCATCACACCAAGAAGAACGACACGATGATTTATGTCCGGCGGGAAGGGTATTGGGAGCGGACTTTTGATGACAAGGGATGGGATTGCACGGAGCATCATCATGAAATGGCTAAGGATGGGATGATTTTGAGGTATTCACGCTGTAAATCGTGGCTTGGTGAACAAGAAACGGGCGCCGATTGTGGGGAATTTCTCGTCTCGCTGAGCATTTTCGAACCCAATCACATCGCAATTTATGCTTTCGAGGATTGTGATACCGTACCCAATATCACCTCCAACGGTTTTGAGCAGATCTTGGCGTTGACAAAATTTGCTTTTCATCGGTCAGACCAATACTTCTGGAGGAATTTGGACACCTTGTTTTCATGTGACTTGGGGACCTACTACCCGTATGGAAAATTGGACCCAACGGAACTTCAGGATACGTTAATCCACGCTGTGGAGTGGCCTGAAGAGGATTTGCTTTCTCAGTATATTTATTGGGGGAAGGAATGAAGGTTGCTGTTTCAACCATCAACGCTGCTCCAATATTGCAAAAGGACAAGGCAGATGACTTCTGATCAAACACTATCCAGCGTCCTCGACTTCATTGAGCGCGAGACGAGTGAAAGGGTAGACCCTTCAGCAGATATTTTGACTTCGCTGGGCATCGATGGGTTGGATGCTGATCTCTTTTTTGAGGCATTTGCACAAGCATTTTCCATTGACATGAGCGACTTCAATTTCGAGAATTACTACACCTCTGATGCGGATTTGCTAAATTGGCCGAAGGCGCTAGGGCAGCGAATATTGGGAAAACTGCCGAAGCACTATTTTGTAACAGCATACCATTTGGCGGAGGTTGTTCGTCGGGGGAAGTGGTTTGTTCCGGAGTAGTGATTGGTCAGCAGCCTTTGCAATTTGCAAGTGCAGCATCAGCGTGCCCGAGGTGTCGGGGCCGCTCGCGGGCATCCATTTTTGTGGAAAAAGCCCATTCCCCTGTGGAAAAGGCCGATTTCTCCTATTCCAGAAAGCTGTATTTTTACTGAATTGATTGAATGATAGCGTTTTCTGCTTATGGCTAGGAGAATTGTATTGGGCTTTGTGTTGTTTTTGGCCGCTTTTCAGGGCCTTTGGGCCAAGAAATTGCTGGCCGACGTGGACTTGACCGTGGGCCGCTGGGAGATGATCGGCGTGTCGCTCACCAATTACCAACCCGTGCCGATCCAGGACAAGTTGGGGACTTTTATCCTGTCTGACCCCACGACGCTCAAGCAGATCCAGCAGCGTTGGGACTTTGAGGAGACCTTTGAAGACTACTGCGAATACCACTATTCGCTCAAGTTCTACCGCAACGGCGACCTGCAAAAGACCCTTCTGGTCAATCTCAAATGCAATTACATCACCGACGGCGCCTTCAGCTTTCATTTCACCGAGCGCGAATTCACGGAATTCCAGCGCTATTTCAAGCCGATTCGTTGGTCGCGGGTGCGCTTCAGCGACCTGGACCTGCTGCAAAAGGCCGTCGTGCAACTCGACCGCATGCCGGGCGTGTACTGGTATGGCGATGTGAAGCAATACAACTTCGACGGCGAGTTTTCAGTCGCCGTCAACGACCTGCCCTGGAACGCCAACCGTGACTCGGTCGTGGAGGAAATCTCTGATTACCTCGCGAGCGCGACCGGCAAGGATGACTTTTACATCACCCAAAAATACTGGCAGCTCAGCGACGACTTCGAGACGATGTCCCTGAAGCTCAACGTCTACTGCGACGAGGCATTCTTCAAGAGCTACAAACTCGGCGGCGTAGTCACCAACTGGCGCGGCCTGCTCAATGAGCAAAACTTTGTGCAGATCGTCGTGATCGGCATGAGCAAGGAGGAGTATTTTGAGAGCATGAAAAACGCCAATTGAGGGGAAGTTTCATTTGGGGTGCGTCAACAAAGTGGTTGTGTAGCTTCTTTTTTGGGAAATTAGCGGCAAAGGACGAAAAGAATCCATAGGTGCTTGAGGCGTAGTTTTAGTGGATCGAACTGCTGAATGATCAGCGGGGATGCTTGGTTTCGAGTCTGGAGCTTGCTACTGCGATACCCTGTAACTCCTTTGTCGTCCCTGAACTCTTCCCCGGAACATTGTTTCCTTGCTACATTCTGAAAGTTTGGGACCACTTTTCTGAAATCTTGATCGTGACGGCAAACTTCGTCACGAGGTCCAGGCTGAACTCGGCCGGTGGATTTCCATTTTCCTGCAAAAATCGCTGTGCCTGCCTTACCCCATAATTGAATCGATTCACGAAACCCAGGATTTTCATCGCCTCCGCGAGCACAGGGTTGCGGTAGTCGCTGGCGTCTGGGAAGTTGTCTGGGCGAGCCTCCCCATACAATCCCCCGGAATTGATGATTTCAATGCGATCTGAAAAATGACGAATGAGAATCGGGGCATTGGACTCGTAGCTGCGGTGCATGATGGCATTCATGACCAACTCCCTGATCGTCCAAAACGGGTAGTTGAAAATCGTCTTTTCTTGCAAGGCGCTGATCGGTACTGGGCTTTCCTCGACGATGTTGAACTTGATAAACTCATCCAACAGGCGCAGCTGCGTAATGAGTCCGCCTTTGAAAACCTTTTCTTTGGGTTGCGACGTGAGATCAACGCCTTCGAACTTGACATATTGGATGTAGGCTCCTGGCAGAAAAAACGTTGGATTCAAGCCAAAAACCAAGATGCCAGCGTGTGTGGGGACATCGAATACCAAATCGTACATCCGCAAAGAGGAAATCTGTTGCTTGAAATCGCGGTGATTGCTCTCCAAAATGTCTGGATCGACGGCATTGGGCAAATAGAGGTTTTTGAAATCCTGAAGATTCAGATCCTCGAGCTTGCTGCCTGTAGCCGGCATCGCGTCAAACGTCTTAGCGGATGAGGTGCGTTTCTCCGTCAGGATTCGCTCCTCCGTTTCATTGGCTACTGCTTTTGTGGGCCCGACTCTGATCCAGACGTTGCCTTTGTACCGCATCGGTGGAAACGGCGTAGGGAAGACCTCCACGACAGCCACATCGCCATCGTCAAATTCGTAGCGACCCACGGTCATCGACGGCTGTGGGAGCACTTGGCCATTGAGCCTGATCACGGACAGGTCTTTCAACAACTTGTCGGTCACTTGCAGACCTACGCGGTTTCCAGTCTTGTCGTCCACGCCGATGATGAGATAGCCGGGCAGTTTGTGGTTTGGGAAATCGTTTGCAAACGCACAAATCGCCTCTGAGAACTTGTCTGTATTGTTGACTGAAACCGTTCGCTCGATGCGATCGGTCTCCATTTCGGTCAACATTACTTCTAGTTCCTGCTTTGAAATCATTGTTCAAAGTTACAAATAGATAGCTACCATGGTGATGTGAGGGAGGGTAACTTTTCGCAAAATGTTTCCAAACTTTTTTTCCACACCCAGCAAACCATTCAGTGTCCTTTTGAGTCTAGTGGAGGAAATTGTTTCTCCAATGCTAGCTTTTGAATCGTGACGACTGATCCATTACGCAAAATAGGGCTGTTTGTGGTGCTGATGATAGGCCTGATTGCAAACGCGACTGCCCAACAAAAATACACACTCAGCGGCTATGTGCGCGACGCGGGCTCGGGTGACGACCTCGCGGGCGCGCAAGTGATCGTGCCTGCGGCAGGCACGGGCGCGGTTTGCAACACCTACGGTTTTTATTCGGTGACGCTGCCCTCGGGCAGTTACGATGTCGTCGTGCGCTACGCCAACTTTGACGACGACACCCTGCAAGTGAATCTCGACCAGGACCGTACCATCAACGTCGAACTGCAGGAGAAGTCGATCGAGCTCAAGGGCTTGGAGATCACCGACCAGGCCGCCAATGAGCACGTGAATGACCTGGAGATCGGCGTCGATAAGATGACGATGCGCGAGATTCGCAAATTGCCGGCCTTCATGGGCGAGGTCGATGTGATTCGCACCATCCAACTGCTGCCCGGCGTGATCCCCGTGGGCGAGGGCATCACGGGCTACTACGTGCGCGGCGGGCAGAGCAACCAAAACCTGGTCTTGCTCGACAACGCGACGGTCTACAACGCCGCGCACTTGCTGGGTTTCTTCTCAGTCTTCAATGCCGATGCCCTCCGCGACGAATTCAAACTGTATAAAGGTGGCATCCCGGCGCAGTACGGCACGCGGCTCAGCAGCGTGCTCGACCTGCACATGAAGGAAGGCAATACCAAAAAGCTGCATGTGAGTGGCGGAATCGGGGCCATCAGCAGCCGCCTGTTGGTCGAGGGGCCGATCGCGAAGGACAGGGCTTCCTTCATGATTTCGGGCCGCCGCACATACGCCGACGTATTCTTGCTGGCCGCCAAGGACGAAAACCTGCGTTCCACCAAGCTCTATTTCTACGACTTCAATGCCAAGGCCAACTGGAGGATCTCCGAAAAGGACCGTCTGTTTGTCTCGGGTTACTTCGGGCGCGATGTGTTCAAGTTTCGCAATCTGTTCAGCAACGACTGGGGCAATGCGACGGGGTCCTTGCGTTGGAACCACCTTTTCAGCGACAAGTTGTTCAACAATGCCACGCTCATCATGAGCGACTTTTTCTATGGCTTCGAGGCCGAGACCTTCACCGGCGACCGTTTTCAGTTCAATTCGGGCATCCGGGACTATGCCTTCAAGGACGATGTGACTTGGTTTGCAAGTCCCAAGAACCAAGTGCAATTTGGTCTGGATGCGACCTTTCACCGATTCAATCCCGGGGTGTTCAAGCCGCTCGGCGAGTCGTTTTTGCAACCGACCGAGGTGAGCCCAGACTATGCCTTGGAGTCGGCGGTGTATGCCAGCAATGAGCAAACGCTCACGGATCGGTTGTCGCTGGTCTATGGCCTGCGATGGTCGCAATTTGCGCAGATCGGTCCGGGCAACGAATACTCCTACGACGCCACGATGCAGGTCAAGACAGACACGATGACCTATTCCAATGGGCAACTCATCCAGCTCTACCACGGCTTGGAGCCACGGTTCTCTGCCCGCTACCTCGTCGGCGCCAACAATTCGGTGAAAGCCTCCTACATGCGCACGCGCCAGTACCTGCACTTGGCCTCCAACAGCACCGCGAGCTTCCCCTGGGACATCTGGATTCCCAGCAGTCGCCACATCCAGCCGCAGATCGCCGACCAGTTTGCCGTCGGCTACTTTCACAACCTGCTCGACAACCAGCTCGAGACCTCCGTGGAATTGTACTACAAGGACATGCGCAACCAGATTGACTTCAAGAACGGCGCGGAGCTCATCTTGAATCCCACGATCGAGACCGAGATCCTCAAAGGCGACGGCTATGCCTACGGTGCCGAATTCATGGTGCGCAAGACCCAAGGCAAGCTCACAGGCTGGGTGAGCTACACACTCAGCACGGCGATGCGGCAGATCGCCG
>JANMIM010000890.1:0-1905 GCA_031375795.1 Bacteroidota bacterium | reverse complement strand
AAGGAATCAAATTTTGATGCCCCACTCCTACCGCAAATTTTGGCGAATGAGGGTCACGATGGCCTCGCACACCCACATGGCATCCTCGTCACTCATGCCGGGGTAAAATGGCAGGCTCACCACGTTGTCGCCGCAATGCTCCGCATGTGGAAAGTCCCCTCGCCGATAGCCCATGTTTTGTTGGTACCAGGTAAACAGGTGGATGGGCGTATAGTTGACCGATAGCTCGATGCCCAGTTTGCGGGCCTCCTGGATGAATGCCGCGCGTGAGATCTTCAAGCGCAGGGGGTCCAAGATCATCAGGTACAAATGAAGGGCCGACTTGCCACGCGGGTTCAATTGCACCACCTCGATGCCCTCATTCCCCTCAAAAGCAAGATCGTACATGGCCCGCAATGCCTGCCTACGTACATACATCGCGTCGAGCCGGTCCAATTGCGGCAGGCCAAGGGCAGCCTGCAGGTCGCTCATGTTGTATTTGAAGCCGGGCAACAACACGTCATACAAGGGATTGTGATCCACTTCCATGCGCTGCCATGTGCTCTTGGCGATGCCGTGGTTGCTGAGCAGCCTGATGCGCTGCGCAATCTCGTCATCGGCGCACAGCACGATGCCGCCCTCGCCTGTGGTGATGTTCTTGGTGGGGTAGAATGAAAACGCAGCGGCATATCCAAAGGTACCGAGCGCCTTGCCTTGGAACTCAGACTCCACGGCATGGGCGCAATCCTCGACGAGTGGGAGGCGATGCGCCTTAGCCAAGTCGACGAGTGCATCCATCTCACAGGGGTTGCCGCCCACATGCACGGGTAGGATGGCACGCGTACGTGGCGTGATCTTGCGCGCGACCTCTGCTGGATCGACGTTCATCGTGCGAGGGTCGATGTCTGCAAATACAACCTTGCCGCCGTTTTGCAGGATGACATTGCTGGTCGCCACAAAACTCATGGGCGTGGTGATCACCTCGTCCCCGGGTTGCAGGTCCAGGCTGCGCATGGCCAAGAAAAGTCCGGCGGTGCAACTCGACACGGCCACGGCGGGGCTCCCTTGCTTGAGCGCAGAAAATCGCTGCTCAAACAAGCGCGTGCGAGGGCCCGTTGTGAGCCATCCCGAACGCAATGTGGCCACGACCTCCTCGATCTCAGCATCTGAGATGATCGCTCGGTGATATGGGACATGGCGTGGCAGCATGGCGAATCGCATATTTCGTGGGCCAATTTAGTCAAAAACCGACGACGAATGCCGAATTCACATGCACAATGATTCCAATGGAGGCAGTGCTACTCGCCTCCAAGCTGCAGACATGCCGCTGACGTGCAGGCTGCAAAACGGTAGATTTCGCATGAAAAAGGTTTGCCTGCGCCGCAATCTCTTGGGATTTCCGTATTTTGGGGAATTGATTGACCTATGAGAAGTCTGAAAAAACTGCATTTACCGCTGCTGCTCTTGTTGCTTGCCCTCACCGCGCAGCATCCCGTCCAGGGACAAACACGCACGGTCGGAAAGATTTTTTTTGATGATTCCACAGCCTTCCAAGGCTATACGCTCTTTTCCCCCAACCAAGCCAATCAGGTATTCCTGATCGAAAATTGCGGATTGAGCGTCCATACCTGGAACAGCGCCTTCCTGCCCGGCATGATGTCCTACCTCAGGACCGACGGCTACCTCCTGCGGGCGGGCCGTGACAATACCAATGGCAACTTTCCCAGCAGTGGTGGAAATGGCGGTGTCATGGAAATGCTGGACTGGTGGAGCAACCGTGTGTGGTACTACAAGGTGAGTGACCAAAGGTACCTAGCCCACCACGACCTGCATTCCATGCCCAACGGGAACATCCTCGTGCTCGCCTGGGAAAAATTCACCCTCGCAGAGGCCAAGGATGCCGGTCGCGATCCCAGCCAATTGCCA
>JANMIM010000884.1:0-2041 GCA_031375795.1 Bacteroidota bacterium | reverse complement strand
GCAGGAGGTCACGGCACCGGGGCAGAGCGGCGTCACCTCTTGGGTGGCTTGGGCCGACCAGCCGCCGAGTTGCGTGGGTTGCGCGCAGCCAGGGGTCTGCGCGACAAAATTCACGGTATTGGAGATGGAAGGTGAGCCGGTGCAATCTCGGTAGGCTCGTAGGTGAACGCGAATCGTGCAACTGTTGAGGCACTCATAGGTGAGGTCGACCCCCATTTGGTGGGAGGCTCGTACCTGGTAAAACGATAGAAGGAACAAAAAGAGCAGTGTTGTCAGAAAGACGAACCTTTTCATAGGCGCTTTGGAAAGCATATTTGACGTGATTGGAAATCCTATAACTTCAATAGCAGGAGCTGACAATGAAACCAGCGACTTTGATCAATTGCTAGAAAATTAGCCCCTAGGGTCTGATTTGCAAAATTTCGATGCTTGAATGGCTATTTTTCCTGCACGAACGGTAATAGAATGACATGTAGAAACCAAGTTGAATGTAAAAATCATCAACGTCCGTTTCGAAGAACCAAGCTGCGATTCGTAGTGTTTTTCATTCGGTGAAACGCTTGCAGATCGAATACTAAAATGATCATTTTCCCAAACATTCCTTCATTATCCACAGCCAGAATAAATATACAAACAAATGATTAACAGCTCATTGTACGAAATTCAATAAAGTAAATCCACGATCCATCCGTCATTGCTCAATATTCCACCAACTTCTCGGCCTTGCCCTGTCTCAAAAACAGGTTAATGATTTGTCTCACGTCTTTGTTGTCTGAAAATGGTTGAATGCACTCTTTCAGGGTCGTAACTGCGCTGTTTTCAAACTCCGCCTCGACAAAACCATAGCCGACATACTTCCCATTCTCCACCAAGACCAATGCCCGCTCGCCTTCACTCCTACCCTTGTCCACGATCAGCAGGTTGTGCCCCGCATATTGCAAGCGGTCGATCACCTGCTGTGCGCGCTCGTTGTACGTGCTCGCCGGTTCCAGCCCCGTGCAGGCCCCTTTGCATTTGTGTATCCCGAAATAGAAGCATGGGCCCTTGCCCTTCTGCAATCCCATGTGTTTTTGGCAAAGTTGCTGCTCGTCGAGCATGCGCTCCAGGTAGCCCTTGGCTTCGCCGACGGTCGAGAAGGCGCTCACCGGCTCCTGCCCACCGCGGCGCAGGTGCTCGGTGCGAAATTGCAAGTAACCTGCCGGGTCATGGTTGGCAAACAAGCCGACATTGAACCGCGACCTGCGTTGCGACCGGTTGAAAATCGGCTTGAAACGCTTGATCTCGTCACTTTCCTTCAGCAAAGCGACCAATTCGCTGCCCGTGACCGCGTAGCGGATGTGGGCGATGTGTGACTTCATTTCCACGGCCTTGCCGGTCGTGTTGTTGGCGAAGTGACTGAGCACGCGGCTGCGGATGTCGACACTCTTGCCGACATAGATGAGCTGATGGCCGGCGTCATAGAAATAGTAGACCCCGGTTTCCTTGGGCAGCTTGTCGATTTGGTCCTTTTTGAGGTTGGCGTCGGGGTTCATGCGGCTCAGCTGCGAAGCCTCGGTCAGGTCACGGGCGCGGCTGCTCGCCAGCGCCTGCAAGTGCTCAAAGAGGCGCGCCGTGGCCTGCGCGTCGGCCAATGCCCTGTGAAATATCTTGGACTCGATGCCCAGCGTCTTGCAGAGTTGCCCCAGGTTGTAGCTTTTCTGCCCCGGCAGCAGACTGCGGCTCAGGGCCACGGTACACAACACCGGCATCTTGAAATCAAAGCCCAGCGACTTGAATTCGTTGCGGATGAAGCCGTAGTCAAATTTTGCATTGTGGGCGACAAGCGTGCAGCCCTCGGTCATCTCCACGACCTTGCGTGCGATTTCATAAAACTTCGGCGCGACATCCACGACTTCGTTGGTGATGCCGGTGATCGATGAGATGCGGTAGGGTATGCGCTTCTCAGGATTTACCAAGCTGCTGAATTCCTCCACGACCTGCTTCCCGTCATGGATCAGGATGCCAATCTCGGTGATGCGGTCACTTTGGGTGTTGCCACCCG
>JANMIM010000860.1:0-1300 GCA_031375795.1 Bacteroidota bacterium | reverse complement strand
GTTTCGAGGCGGTGGTGCCGGGTATGGTGGTCATGGGGTTCATGGTGGTGTTTCACGTGTTTTTGAATTGGGTGCTCATCCATGGCAAGCTGGGTTTCCCGGCCATGGGACTGGACGGGGCAGGATGGAGCACGGTGATCTCGCGCATGCTGGGCATGCTCGTGATGCTGGGGTATGTGGCAGGCTCCAAGCGTTTTGGGATATATTTCAAGTGGCGCATGCTCCTGAAGCACCGTTTGGTAGAGATTTGGGATATTTTGAAGATTGGGTTGCCGAGCGGCTTCCAGTATTTTTTTGAGGTCGGTGCTTTTGCCGGCGCGATGCTGCTGGCGGGAGCGATCAGCAAGGAGGCGCAGAGTGCGCATCAGATCGCGATCCAAATCGCCTCTGTCACCTACATGTTTTACATGGGCATCTCTGCTGCGGGGTCGATCAGGGTGGGGAATGCGGTGGGCAGGCAGGATTCGGCCTCGATCAGGCGGGCCACGTGGGCGGCGATGCTGATCGGGCTGGTCTGTGTCGTGGTGTTCATAGGGGCGATCATGGGCCTGCGGCATCAGTTGCCTTGGTTGTACATCCAGGAAGAGCCTGTGGTGCTCATAGCCGCCCAGTTGTTGTTGATCGCGGCCGTCTTCCAGGTTTTTGACGGCATCCAGGCGATCGTGATGGGGGCGCTGCGGGGAATGAACGACGTGATGCTGCCCACGGGCATCACCTTTGTGGCCTATTGGCTCATCGGGTTGCCGGGAGCTTGGGTCTTGTCCAAGCCCCTGGGCTGGGGCGTGGAGGGCATTTGGTTTGGGCTCACGATGGGGCTGGCATTCTCAGCGCTGCTGCTTTGCGGCCGCTTGGTGTTCAAGACCACCGCAAAAAATCTCGCGCTTTCCGCGGAGGCTGGCACATGATTTGTAATTTGTCTAGGGGCAATTCTCCCTTGCCCGCTTGCGCTTTCGCTGATTTTGGCG
This sequence comes from Bacteroidota bacterium, assembly GCA_031375795.1. GTDB lineage: Bacteria > Bacteroidota > Bacteroidia > J057 > JADKCL01 > JADKCL01. The sequence continues at coordinate 335 of JANMIM010000860.1, read as the reverse complement.
AACTTTATATTGAAAACTGAAATTTACATGGGCATGAATCGTTGCATTTTCTTCTTGCTGTTGATGCTGGTCTGCGGATTTGCGCTGGCACAAGTCCCCCTCGCACCTGCGGCTGCCCCCAAGGCTGCCGACAAGATCGAATGGCTCAGTTGGGAGCAGGCAGCTGCCAAGATGGAAAAGGAACCACGGTTCATCATGGTCGATGTCTATACCGACTGGTGTGGCTGGTGCAAAAAGATGGACGCCACCACGATGGAGGATCCCCGCATCGTGGACCTCATTCAAAAAAAGTACTATGCCGTGAAGATGGATGCCGAATCCAAGAAGGACATCAC
>JANMIM010000823.1:0-3334 GCA_031375795.1 Bacteroidota bacterium | reverse complement strand
CAAAGACAGAATCCTGAAACGCGCCTGCGACATAGGCATTGCCCGCTTGGTCGGCCGCGATGGCCCATGCCTGTGGCCTGTGGGTACCCAAGGCTTGTGTAAACCATCTGAAATTGCCTGCCGCGTCGTAGCTGAGGACATACATTTGCTCTTCGCCGGCAAAGGACTGTCCGCCAGCGGTCATGGTGTCGCGGGAATATCCCGTAAGGAAGACATCACCACTGGGTGAGGCAGCAATGGTAGCGCCTGTATTAAAGATGCCGGTGATTTTTCTGACCCAATCCACAGTGCCATCGGTTTGCATCCGAGCGACCATGAGATTGTTGAGGCCTGGGCTGCCTTGCAAGACTTGTGCGCCAAAATAAGCAGTCCCCTCAAACTCGCCCACGACATAAATGCGGTCTTGGTCATCCAAGGCGAGGTGCATGTCGGTGAATTCTCGGTAACAAATCGCGCGCATGATCCAGTCGATCTGCCCATTGGCGTTCATGCGCAATACAAACCCATCCCGATGCATCGGGGAGGGCTGACGAAAAACGTAATTCCTCCGCCTGCCAAAGATGCCCTGCAACCCCAATTGAAATTGGGCATGCCGTCCACAGAATAATTTGCTATTTTGCCTCGGCAAGTGTGACTTTGCATTTGCCCACAGAAGATTTGAACCCAACTTATTCGCAATCTATGATGACTTCAGAGGAATATTTAACTCAGCGCGTAGACAGTCAGATCGCTTGGTACAGCAGCAAGAGCGCGTCGAGCAAGCAATGGTACATCCGGCTGCAAATGCTCACCATCGTCTTTTCGGTTTCGATTCCATTTGTCTCCAATTTCATGACCGATCAGACGGTGTGGGTGAAGCACATCGTGAGCTTCATGGGCCTCACGATTGCGGCGGTGACGGGATTTCTGTCGCTCATGAAATACCGCGAACTCTGGATCGAATACCGCGCGACCTCAGAGATCCTGAAGCATGAGCGCTACATGTACCTCACGCGGTCGGGCGCCTACAGCGGCAAGGACCGTTTCAAGGTCTTTGTGCAAACGATCGAGGACGTCCTCTCCAAGGAAGTCGCCAATTGGAAGACCTATCAGTACAAAAAGGAGGCTGTGGAGGAAAATGAGGAACCCGAGGAAACCGGAGTGGCCCCCGATGTGACCCGCGTGCCCAAGGATATTGCGGCAGATGGCGCAAACGCAGACGTGCCGCCTGTGCAATAATTGTGGTGGGCCTAATATTTTCGTCTGCATGCTGCACGCAAGCGAGGGGTAAATTCCTTAGCCAAAACTCGGGCAACAAAGCGCACTGAAATTCATCTGCGAATGCGTGGCAGAAATGCATTGCATTGACTCAAAATCTTTGTCTTGAATCCGCTAGTGCAACGATTTCAAAATACCTATACTATCTCCGAATACCATTTGGGCGAAGGTTCGACCCCGCTGCCGCGTACCGCAAGGCGGTGGGGTCGATGGAATCAGGGGGATTTTTTAAGCTATAAACGTTTGACCCGCCTCGGCGGGTCCAAAGGGGTCAAAACCAGTGCTGCCCAGCGTATAAAGTCCCCATCGGGGTCCAACGTTTATAGAAAATTGCACCACCACAGACGCTCGACTCCACCGCTGTGCGGTACGCAGCAGCGGAGTCGCACTTTTGAATTTTCCTTGATAAGACCAATGGTACAGTGATTTCGGACTTACTGCACTAGCCCGTGCCGCTGCCTACTTCTTAGCCTTCCCCTTTCCCTTGGGCTTCTTGATCTCCGGCTTCGCCAATTCGCCCTCGCCCAACGCCTTTTCGAAATCGCCGAGCGAGAGCACGTCTTGGATCTTGCCCGTCGTGCCGCCCTTGCTTTCACCCTTCCAACTGCCGGGATGCACGAGGCTGAAAGGCAATTGTTTTTGTGCCTTGTCGAGCTTCTTTTCCTGCGCGGTGCGGGCCCAACCGTTGGAGTTCACTTTGCCCTTGAGCTTGGCGATCTCGTTTTTGAGGCGCGTGATTTCCTTGAGGTCCGCCTTGGGGATCTTTTTCAGTTTCGAGATTTCGCCGGTGAGGGCATCGCGTTGCGCCTTGAGCGCAATATATTCTGGATCGGTCGTGAGGAAGGTGTCGGATTTTTTGGGATGCGCGCGCTCGATTTTGCGCATCCTGTCGGTGATGGGTTTGAGTTCCTTTTCCTTGGCCTTGGCCTCGGGCATCGTGTCGAGCAGGTCCTTGGCGGCATTGTCCTCGGCGATCTTGGCGGTCAGCTCGGTCTTGGTGGCATCGAGCTTGGCGATCTCGGCATTGATCACGGCCTTTTGCGCCTCGACCTTGGAATAGACATCGTCGTATTCCGTGCCCTTTTTCTCATTGGTGGACTCCTGGTTGCGGTCCACAATGGCCGAGTTGTTGCTGATCGCGCGCAGGCGCTGATGCAGCCGCACGAGGGTCTCGATTTCGGTGCTTTCATTGGCCTTTTCCAAGAGCGCGCGCTGCCCGTCGGTGAGGTGGTCGCCCAGCCCGTCGATGAGCGGCTGATTTTTGGCTTGCAGCAAGGCCGCGAGCTTGAGCCGGTCCACGGGTTTTTGGTACTTTTTCTCGACCACGCTGCCGATGTATTTTTCATTGGCGGTGACCAATGCCTTTTCCTTTTTCTCGGCACCCTTGGGCAGCAATTCGTCCACGGTATCCGCCGGATTGGCATTCTCGCTCACGCGGGTGACGTAGTTGATCGGGGAGATCTGCTTGTCCCCTTTGTGGAAACGCTCGCCGAGGTTGGCGGTGTGCTCGCGGCCGCCCCACTCGGGCTTGCCTTGGCTGAAACACACGGCCTGCCGGTATTTCACGCCGCCCTCTTCCTGCACATCCGACGACCAGCGCGAGAAAATCACACTGTGCGAGCCGATCCCCGAGCCATTGGCGTTGTAGTACCAGATCCAATCGCCCGGCTGTATTTTGTCGAAGTCGGAGAAGGGCATCGTCTTGAGCATCTTGATCGTGGACTTGGCCTTGGGGTCGCCGGCCTTGGCCTTTGCTTCCTCCTCGTCGTTTGCCTTCTTGTGGGCAGTGTCGGCAGGCAACGGGCCGATGCGCTCCTCTGCATTGTATTCGGCGGGTAGGTCCTTGGCTTTCACGCCTTTGCCATGAAAGACCGATGTGAGGCTGCCCGAACCCAAGACCACATCGTTGTTGTGGTCAAACATGCCCATCATGCCCTGGTTGAGTCCGCCGGCAGGCGTCGCGCCGGCGTAGTGGTGCGTGATGTGTACCCAGTGCCAGCACATGCGCGCGTGGACGTCTTGCTCAAACGAGCCGGGCTGGTATGTGCCCACGTCCAGGATGTGGGCCGCCATGAGG
>JANMIM010000765.1:0-3127 GCA_031375795.1 Bacteroidota bacterium | reverse complement strand
GAAGGCGAAGTGCTGATCCGCCTGCACCTGGACAAGAACCAGATCACTTTTCCGGGCTCGACCGATGCCTTGGAGCGGTTGTTTGCCAAGATGGACCAAGTGCTCTATGCGGGCATGGGGCAGGTGCATATCGTGCACATCGGTGGGTCACATATCCAGGCAGATATGTGGAGCGACCGCATGCGGCAGCGCCTCCAGCATTTTTTTCCGGGCACTGAGGCCACGCGTGGCCTCCTATTCCCCTACACCATGGCCCACACCAACAATCCCTACAACTACCAACCCGAATACACCGGCACCTGGGAGGCCTGCCGCAATGTGCAGTGGAACCGCACCTGCGACTTGGGGCTCACAGGCATCTCTGCCACCACACACGACAGCATTTGCCGCATCAAGATCGGCTTCAGAGGCGCTGGCTACCCACAGTATGAATTCAACCGCGTGAGGGTGTTTCAGGACATGGACAGCAGTGCATACGGCATACGTGTCATCAATCCCGGGGTGAACAGCGTGGGCACGGCGCAAGTGGAGAATGGCTGCATGCAATTCAAGCTGGGCAGCTTCCAGACCGTGATCGAACTGGAGATCAGGAAGACGGCGCCTTGGCAGAATCATTTCACCCTGTTTGGGATCAGCCTGGAGAGCGACGACCCGGGCTTTGTGTACCATGCGATGGGGGTGAATGGCGCGGCGACCAAAAGTTATGTGCGCTGCAACTTGCTGGAGCGGCACCTCAAGGCCATCAAGCCCGATCTGGTGATCTTCTCTGTAGGCATCAACGATGCCAACACCACCGAATTTGACAGCCACCTCTACGAGCGCAACTACGACTCGCTCGTGGCGCGGGTCTACCGTGCCTCGCCCGGCGCTGCCGTGATGTTTACCACCAACAACGACAGCTATTACCAAAAAAAATACCCCAACAAAAACGCCGAAAAAGTGCGTGCCTCGATGCTCAAGCTGGGCAAGAAGCACAATGCGGTCGTCTGGGATTTCTTTGAGGTGATGGGCGGCCTCGGCTCGATCAAGGATTGGCAGACCGCTGGCTTGGCCAATTCCGACAAGATCCACCTGCTCAAGCCGGGTTATGAGCTGGTGGCGGACCTCATGTTCAGCGCGCTCATGCAATCCTATGAGCAGCACCTGCGCCTGGTTTATCACTCCAATTGACTAGAAAGACACCGACAACTTGGAACTGCTGCGCAACATATTTGGATTGGACATCAAGACTCCCTTGCTGTTCACGCAGTTTTTCTTTTGGGGATTCTATGCATTTGTCTTGGCGGTGTTTTCCGTCATCCATCCGCATCGCCTGGCCCGCAACACGTTTCTTTTCGTCGTCAGCATCTTTTTCTACTACAAGACCGGCAGCTTCTTCTTTGTCTTGCTGCTGTCGTCCACGGTGATCGACTACTTTGTGGGCCTGCGGATTTTTGAGGCCAAGACCAAGCGGGTCAAGCTCAGCTACCTGATTTTTGCGATCACTTACAACTTGCTCGTCCTGAGCTACTTCAAGTACAGCTATTTTTTCACGGAGTCCTTCAACGACCTCTTCGGCACCAGCGTGCAATACCACAACCACTTCAATGAGTGGATGAATTATATGGCCGACTTGCTCCACATCAAGCTGGGCAAGAGTTTCCCGATCGACCGCTTGATACCACCCGTGGGCGTCTCATTCTTCACGTTCCAGACGATTTCCTACGCGATCGACGTGTACCGCGGCGACGTGAAGCCGGTGCGCAACATCTTGGACTTCGGGTTCTTTGTCTCCTACTTCCCGCAGCTCGTAGCCGGGCCGATCGTGCGCGCCGCCGAGTTTATCCCGCAAATCTATGAACCCTACAAGGTCAGTCGCCGAGAGTTTGGGATCGCCGTCTTTTGGGTGCTCAAGGGCCTGACCAAGAAACTCGTGTTTGCAGACTTCATCGCGGTCAATTTCGTGGACCGCATTTTTTCCAATCCTGAGTTGTTCACGGGTTTTGAGAATGTCGTGGGGATTTACGGCTACTCCCTGCAGGTCTATGGCGACTTCTCGGGGTATACAGACATCGCCATTGGTATTTCCTTGCTGATGGGATTCCGGTTGCCGGTGAATTTTAATTCCCCTTACAAGGCGCGGAGCGTGGCCGAGTTTTGGCGGCGATGGCACATCTCGCTGTCTACCTGGTTGCGCGACTACCTCTACAAGCCGCTGGGTGGCAACAAAGGTGCGACTTGGGCGACTTGGGGCTTCTATGCGATTTTGCCTTTGGTGGCACTGGCGATTTTTGGGCAGGCCTATCTGCCGGTGATCTTGATGTGCAGCGCGGGCGTCGGGGCTTTGCTGCTCTTTTTGGACTACAAGTTTCCCGAGACGCGCACAGAGCTGGCGGTGAGCGCCAATCTGTTGATCACCATGCTCTTGGGCGGATTTTGGCACGGCGCGAGCTGGATGTTCATCATCTGGGCGGCCTTCAACGGCTCCGCCTTGGTGATCTACAAGTTTTGGAAGCGCATCAGCCCCTACGAAGGAAAGCAACAATGGTATTGGGTGGCTTGGTCGGTGTTTTTCACCTTCACCTTCATCTCCTTCACCCGCATCTGGTTCCGTTCGCCCGACCTCGCTACTGCCAATGCATTGCTGCACAACATCACCCACAACTTTGGTTTCGAGCATATCCCAGCCATCATCGAGAATTATTTCCGGGTGTTTTATGTGATGTATGTGGGGATGATCATCCACTGGGCACCCCAATGGATGAAAGACAAGGCCATCGATGGCTTTGTGGCCATGCCCCTTGCGCTCAAGACCGTGGTGACCGTGGCCGTGGTATTTTTGGTGTACCAAGCGCTGTCGAGCGAGCTGCAGCCGTTTATTTACTTCCAATTCTGAGGCAGGATTTACAGAATTAGCAGAATTTTCAGAATTTGGAGAATCGTGCTTTGGGTTGAATATCGAGCAGAATTTACAGAATTTACAGAATCGTGCTTTGGGTTGAATTCTGGGTGGATTCCATCCAGAATTCAACAGCTACGTGAATTCAGCTAATTCTGAAAATTCTGCTCCGTTAGTGGGCGATTTGTAGGCGGGATCTTTTCACGGCTCCTTCTTGCCATACTTCCACTAGGTAGATGCCTTGTGCCA
>JANMIM010000742.1:0-2042 GCA_031375795.1 Bacteroidota bacterium | reverse complement strand
GTGAAAAGTGAAAAGTGAAAAGTTTGGCCGGGTTGGCGCTACTTTTCACTTTTCACTCACTCAGCTGCACGCTGGGACTTTTCACTTTTCACTTCCCCACTTTTCACTCACTCAGCTGCACCCTGGGACTTTTCACTTCCCCACTTTTCACTCACTCAGCTGCACCCTGGGACTTTTCACTTTTCACTTTTCACTGTTCACTTCCCCACTTCCCCACTTCCCCACTTTTCAATCAATCAGCTGAGGTCTGTAGAACCATCTTGACCCTGAGGCGCATGCCCAAGTCCAGGACATCGACTAGGCTTTGGACATCGTTGGTTTTCTCGACGCGCAAGACGACGGTGGGGTCGGGTTTTCCATAGAGTTCCTTTTGCAAGGTCGACTCCACGGCATCCCAAAGGATCGGCGTCTTGCTATCGCCCACGTAGAATTGGCGGTTTCCATCGACGGTGAGGTAGACGGGCTTTGCAGTCGAGCTGCCTGCCTCGCCTGACTGCGGGAGTGCGAGCTTGATGACCTGTGGATTGGCCACGGTCGCCACGATGAGGAAAAACAGCAGCAAGAAAAACATGATGTCGTTCAAGGCTCCCGTGCTCACCTCGTGGTGAAAACGTGATTGGCGTTTCAGCTTCATTGTGGGGGTTGGTGTAAGAGGTTCATAAACGCGTAGCTTTCAGCCTCTACATTGACCGTGAAGCGGTCGATCATTGCATTGAGCAAGTGCATGCCGGCGTAGGCGATCATGCCCACGACCAGACCCGAGCAGCTCGAGATCATCTTTTCATACAAGCCGCCTGAGATGGCCGCGATGCTCATCTCGCCCGTGGCCGAGATGTTGTAGAAAATCTTGATGATACCCAGGATGGTACCGATGAAACCCAGCATCGGGGCCACACCCGAGATGATGCCGAGGTAATTGAGTCGGCCAGAGATGCGGCCGATCAGCACGTTGCCATAGCTGCTCATCGCGCCGTCGATCTCGGGGGCAGGTGCGCCCAGGCGCTCGACGCCGGCGCCGAGGATCTTGAGCAGGATGTATTCGCTGCCCTTGCAAATGTTGAGCGCCGTCTCGATGTCGCCTTTTTTGAGGGCACCGTGCAGCGTCATCACTTGGCTGCGGTCGACCGCCATCGATCGCCTAATGGCGAGGAAGCGCTCCACGATGATGTAGATCGTGACAAAAAACAAAATCACGATCGGAATCAAGATGATGCCGCCCTTCAAAAACACACCGATCAGGGTGAGTTTCTCGTGGGCGGGTTCGGTCACCGTGGTGGCTGCAGCTGCCAATGCAGCGGTAGTATCAATTTGTAGTCCTAACATGTAGCAAAATTTTGGGCTAAACTACGTCTAAGCGATTCAGCGATGGTGCCTTGTAATACACACCCTTGGCGTGAGGCGACAACTATTGTGAACACTCAGTTAAGTAATTCTAATCCAAGATTTCGATTTTGGAGGCTTTACGAGGCTTGTCTGTGATGGTTGGGCTGGGGAATCGCGGTCGGTGTAAGGTTGTCGTGGAGAATGAAGCGGATCGCTGCTTGCGTTTTACATCCGTTTGCATGATGCGAAATGCACCGCTTATCTCGGATCCTTCCAGACGAGCGTGGTTTCTTTGACCCCATTCCAGATCGGGCATTGGCCATCTCCCTGTCCTGTAAGGCCGCCGCTGGGTGCGCAGACATAGCGGCAGTCCTCATCGTACAATTCATAAAACATGTCGCAGCAGCCGTCAGAAAAGCCATAATAGGTTTTGCCATCGACCTCGATCCTGTCTACCTGCGCTGGCGGACTTTGGACGCGCTCTTGTTTGATTTTCCTGATTTTCGCCTTCACACAATCGGGCACGGCCCCTTCAATCTCGACCTTGCGGCAGGCACCGGCAAGCAAGCACACCATCAGTAGGCAGGCAAATAGGGCAGGGGAGAATTTCATTTCTCGGGAGAATTTGATGGATTGATGCAAATCGCCCTTCAAAGGTTGGAAGCACGGAAACCTTTTGGCACCATCAATCCACTCGCCCCGAGATCATGAACATGAGC
>JANMIM010000697.1:0-5048 GCA_031375795.1 Bacteroidota bacterium | reverse complement strand
GGCCCAGTATTAGACATTTGAATGGTCCCCGCCCGGGTTTCTGGGCGGGGATCGTTTGTTTGGGGGGGCTGGGGCTGAGGTGGCGGCTTGGGGAGGTGGATTGTCGATGGATTCCAGCCATTAGAGTAAGCTGCCGAATCTAGCTAACCCCTGTCGGGAACTATCAATTTTTGGGATTCGTTGGACGGTTTCCAAGTGGAAATCCAACCAACATCTCCATCTTCAGAATGCGGATTGAGCCGCAACGAGTTATTGGAGGAATCGAATATTGATCCCCCATCCAATGGCTGCGGTGGTCATAAGCACAGAAGCCACGGAAATTTACCATGGCTTCTGTAATTCCACCGTATGCCATTCTAGCCAGCCGCCTCAGCCCATTGGCGCAAAGTGCGCAGTGAAGTGCCGTAAATACTGTGTCTCCTGCACGATCTTGTAGCCACGCACCCCTGCGCGATGGTTCCAGATGTGGGCAAACACCTCGATCACATAGTCGATATGGCTTTGCGTGTACACGCGTCGCGGGATCGCGAGCCGCACGAGGTCCTTTTTGGAGGGGATCAATCGGCCCTCAGCATCGTATTTTCCAAACATCACCGAGCCCACCTCCACGCAGCGGATGCCACCCGCTTTGTACAATTCGCAGACGAGGGCTTGGCCGGGATATTCTTCCACCGGGATGTCTGGATAAAACTTGCGGGCATCGACATAGACGGCATGCCCACCAATGGGCGATGCGACCACGATGCCCATTGCCGCCAAGTGCGCGCCGAGGTAGCCCGTGCTCTTGATGCGGTAATCGAGGTAGCCGGGATCGAAGACCTCCTTCAAACCGATGGCCAGCGCCTCCATGTCGCGGCCCGAGAGTCCGCCGTAGGTGCTGAATCCCTCGGTGATGATGAGCAGGCTCCCGCAGGCGGCTGCCAGGGCATCGTCGCGCATCGAAAGGAAGCCGCCCATGTTCACGAGGCCGTCTTTTTTGGCGCTCATGACCACGCAGTCTGCGAGGCCGCACATCTCGGTGGCGATCTCAGCATAAGTCTTGCCGAGGAAGCCAGTTTCTTTGTTGCGGATGAACCAAGCATTTTCGGCGATGCGGCAGGCGTCGAGCACCATGCGGATGCCGTGCTGATGGCAGATTTGCGAGACGGCACGGGCGTTTCCCATCGAGACGGGTTGCCCGCCGCTGGAGTTGTTGGTGACGGTCAGGATCACGGCGGGGATCTGGGCAGCGCCCCGCTGCGCAATCACCTGTCGCAGCGCGGTGATGTCCATATTGCCTCGGAAATTGGGCTCAAAGCCTTCATTGGCCTCCTCGGCAAGGCAGTCGATGGCCTCGGCACCTGAGAACTCGATGTTGGCGCGGGTGGTGTCGAAGTGCGTATTGGAAACGAAGGTTTTGCCATGACCACCGAGGTGGCTGTACAGGATGCGTTCGGCAGCGCGGCCTTGGTGCGTGGGCAGGATGTGCGCCATGCCCGTGAGCGACTGGATTGCGTCCTTGAGCCGAAACCAACTGCTGGCTCCGGCGTAAGATTCGTCGCCTTGCATCATGCCCGCCCACTGTGCCGCGCTCATCGCGGAGGTGCCGCTGTCGGTGAGGAAGTCGATCATCACTTGCTCGGAATGCAGCAAAAAGGTATTGTAATGGGCCGCCTCCAAAAAGGCAGCCCGCTCAGTCTCGGTCGAGAGCTTGATCGGCTCGACGGTCTTGATGCGAAAGGGTTCAAAAATCGTCTTGTAGTGCATTTTTTCTTCCATTCTGATGTGCAAGCACGTTGCTGTCACGGGGGCAAAGGTGAGTGGTTTTGAGGCCTTGGAATATGAGGAGTATCAGGTTGAGGAGGAATTTGCGGAATCCGGATTCAGGAATCGGATGCGTTTGAACCAATGGGAAAAATCAAATTGCCAGCCCCCACGTCCGTCCATAGGTCTGACGCATGGGGCTGGCAAAAAATCGAAGAGATGCCTTACATCTTCAACCCGCTCTTCGGAAACTTGATCATCCCCGGCCTCACCAGCAACATGATATAGGCCCAATCCTGACGTTCCTGGATGTCACCGCCGCGCACGGCTTGGAAAGACTCCGTCGGCAGTAGGATCGAGTAACCCGCCTGTACTGAGACGTAATCGGCGATGTTGTACAGAAACGTTGCATCGATTTCGGTACCCATATAGCCGGGCATCGCCTTCAATTCCGTGCTCGTCTTGTCCTTGATCTCGGAGGCCGCCATAAAAAAGTGAGCATCTACGGCTGCAATGACCTTCTTGGTGTTGAAAACGACCTTGAAGTAGGGGTCGATGAGGCCCACGCTGTTGGCAAAATTGCCGACGTAAAAGAGATCCATGTAACCGTTGAAGCGGTGGTTGGTACCGTAGAAGGGCGTGAACGAATTGTTGGCCTTGTTGGCGGTGTCGGTTTGGCTCGTGCCGCTCAAGATCTCGCCGCCCAAAATCAACTTGAGCTTGTCGATCGGCTTGTAGGAGACCTCAGCGGAGGCCTCGTAGGCTGCCAAGTCCTTGTTGGCGACATCCTTGCCCATCTGGTAGTAAAACGTGCCATTCGCGCCCAGCTTGCCCTTGGTATAGGCCGCCCTGATGCCCGCAGTTTGGCTGAACCGTATGCCACTGTCGGTGATGACATTGGCCGTATCCTTCTTGGTCCATTGCAAGCCATTGTTCAGGAAAAGGAAACTCAGATTCAAGTCCTTGAGCTGCTTGGAAATGTAGGCATACTGGAAGGTCTTGTAGTTGTTGGCAACCGTGTACACCGTGGTATTGCTTTGTTCCTTGTCTTGGTTGTAGGCAAATCCCGCATCGGCCTTCCAAGTGCTGTCTTGGTACTTGAAGATGGCGGCATCGTGCCGTCTGGCCTGCAAAGCCCAGTCCAAGGACCCAAAGATGCGATCTTCATCATAAGCAATCTCTTGGCGACCAGCCTTGATGGTCATGTGTTTGTTCAAGAACAATTCGGCATTTGCCTCATGGATCGAGAAAAGACCCGAGACGTCCATCGTGCTATTGGCGGTTTGGCCCCAAGTGCGTATGTCTTGGGCGGCCACATTGAGGCGAAATTTGTCGCTCGTGTACTTCATACCGATGCGTGCACGCTGACCGACAAAAAAGGCTGGATCTGCATTGGTTGCGGCAGGGGTCTGGAAACCATGGCGGTATTCGCCGCGACCCATATATTGCGCTGTCCAAGCGACTTGTCCATAAGCAGTTGTGCCGAGGCAAAGCAGTAGCAGTGCCATGAGCATAAACGAATGCGTTTTCATATTCGTAATATTAATTTTTGAATTCCTAGATCATAGAATAAAACCAGTTTCTCTCCTCACTCACACGCCTCCTCGCGCTCTCACACTCCTCACTCACACTGTCAACTAGGGCGTTCTGCCCCCTTGCGTTGATAATAGTAGTAATTGATGAGCACGGCCACGACGGCAAATGCGATCAAGCCATAGAAGAACGGAGCGGCGCTTTTTTCACCGGGCACGTTGCCGGAGGCCTTGATGATGTTGCCGATCAGGAGGTTGAAAAAGAAGGGGCCAAATGCTGCAATGGCTGCCGTCCAGCCAATGACTCCTGCGGCTTGCCGCGGATTGGCGCCAAAGATGATCGGATATTGCCGAAAGGTGGCCGCGTTGCCGATGCCCGTGAAGAAAAACATGCCCAACATGACCCAAAGGAACATGTCAAATTGCGCGACGCTCGTCGGATTCACCAAGCCGAGCGCCACGAGCAGGACGCAACCTGTGATCAAGCCGATCCCAGACAGGGTCGTGAGGATTGCGCCACCAATCTTGTCGGCCACGAACCCAAAGGCCACACGGCTCGCCGAACCGATGAGTGGCCCATAGAATGCATACACCAATGGATCAGGAGCGCCTTCGAAGCCGCCATACAAGGATTTGATCATCATCGGAAACACTGCCGCGAGTCCTGCAAATGAGCCGAAGGTCATCACGTAGGTGACCGTGCAAAACCAAGTATGCTTGTCCTTGAAAATGTCCAATTGCTCCTTGAAGGAGGCCTTGATGGGGATGCTGCGCAAATAAATCCAGCCGACGATGCCCATGATGAGCAGCAGCGGTGCATACCAAAAAGCAGCCGATTGCAGGTTGATGGCCTTGTTTTTGATGCCCTTAGTGGCAGGATTGAGGTCGAGGAGGATCTTCTCGGCCACCTTGGGGTTCAGGCTTGTGATCGCCTTGGTCTTGGCCTTGGTAGGCAGGTGCGCAAAGATGGCGGCATTGTCCGTGAAGCCTGCGGCTTTCAGCGAATCGACCTTTTTGGTGTCGGCGGCCTTGGCCAGCTTTTCCTGTACTGCGGGGGCTTGCTGCGAAAATACGGCCGCATGTTGGGCGATCGTAGCCTCATCGGGGGCTTGGATGCTGCTCGTCACCTCCTTGGCGTCAAAACTCGTAAATGTCTCGGCAGAGCCGTAAATCGCCAATCCGAGCATCACGGGCGTCATAAATTGCGCCAAGCTCACCCCAAAGTTGCCAATGCCGGCTTGGATGCCGAGGGCTGTCCCTTGCAGGCGCTTGGGGAAGTGTACCGAGGTGCTCGGCATGTAGGAGCTGAAGTCGCCACCTCCGAATCCGGCGGTGAAGGCAAGGATCATGAACACCCAAAAAGGCGTTCCCGTATTCATCACCGCCAGACCAATCCCGATCACGGGCAGCAATTTGGCGAATGTTGAAACCGTGATCACATGCCGTGTGCCAAACTTGGGCAACAAAAAGGTATGCATGATCCTCAAGATACCACCTGCAAGACCCGGCATCGCTGCCAGCCAAAACAATTGGTTTTCATTGAACTTGAACCCAATCCCAGGGAGTTTCACGACGATGGCACTCATCATGAACCAAGAGGCGAAGGAGAGCACGAGCGAGATCGTCGTGATCCACAGCGTGCGCCAGGCGATCTTCTTTCCTGTCTTCTCCCAAAAGTCCTTGTCTTCTGGGAGCCATTTGTCTAACCAAGTAGCCATAAACAATGTGATTGTGTCCCGATGTCTACCTTACGACGCGCAAGATAGGGCAGGG
>JANMIM010000022.1:0-3847 GCA_031375795.1 Bacteroidota bacterium | reverse complement strand
GCCGAGGTTCACGAGGGCCGAGGTGCCGCGAAAGATGCCGTCGTTGGGGACGACATGCAGGGTGGTGTAACCGAGTGCACGCAGCTCGGCGCTTGCTTTTTTGTCTAGGACGAGGTGCTCGGCCGAGGAAAATTGCGGCTTGATGGCCTCATTCCATCCAAACGGGCCTTTTTCCTTGGAGGTGTATTGCGGGGAAGCGCCGGGTGCCTCGGGCTCCCGCTTGGGCCGCTCGAGTCCGACGCCAGACCAGGGATCGATGAATCCTGGAAAGATCCAGTATCCGTGCAGGTCGTGGACCACTGCACCGGCAGGGGCCGTGAGGTTTTTGCCGACATTTTGCACGATCCCATTTTGGATCACGAGCATGCCATCCATGACCACATCGCCTGGCGCACGCACGACGTTGCAATGCGTGAACACGTGCAAGGAGGGCGTGTTGTTGTGCATTCCCTGGGTGGGGAAGGTGGATTGAGCAAAGGCGATGGTGGCCCCGAGGCAAACAAAACAGGTGGCTGCTAGCAGCAAAATGAAGGGCTTACGCATGCTGGATGGGCAATTGAAACGCGATGAAAAAATGTCGAAAGCAATGCGAATGTGGAAAATTTTTGCCGTCTTTCCATGCTTACTGAAACTCTCGGCTTTATTTTTGCTGAATTATCCCTAGCTTAGAGATCGGTTTAGATTTGCCCGAATATTTAGGTAGGTCCGCTTTAGAATTGAAAAAGTCACTCTTCATCCTAGCATCAGTTTTGATGCTCTCGGCAGCTTTGAGTCTCAAGGCTCAGCCGCTGACGCATGCGCCGACCGTGGTGGATGCCAGGATTGCATTGAAGGGTGCCGAGATCCAGGGTTCGTTTGTGGTGATCGACTATGAAATTCCCTACTCGGGCATGGTCGAGATACGCCTTTTCAACCAAGACGGGCAAAAGATCTGGCAAAACCAATACGCAGACACATTCGGCAAAAACCGCATCGTCCTCAAAGCCTCCAAATTCAACCCCGGCGAGACCTACGGCTACCAACTCAACTACAAGCGTGACCAAGTCACCCAGAATTTTATTGTCCCTCCCTTGGGATTCAATTGAGGATAGGTAGCAGGGAGTAGGTAGCAGGTGTGGTACCTACTACCTACTACCTAATTACCTCCTGAGTAAGCATTCAAACCCCTCACTTCCAATCGCTATAAATGCTACCTTTGCCCAAATCCTGATTGCACAGCATGATTCAATCAATGACGGGCTACGGGGCAGCGAGCCTCAGTTCTGACAACTACAAGGTCTCTGTCGAGCTCAAGTCTCTGAACAGCAAGTTTTTGGAGATCAACATGAAACTGCCACGCTCCTATATGCAGGAGGAGCTCGTGCTGCGCAACATGATGACGGCGGCCCTGGAACGCGGCAAGATCAATGTGAACTTGAGCGTGGAGGTGCTGAACCCCGACAAGCATCAGTTGCGGCTGAACCATCCCCTGATCCAAGCCTACGCCCGTGACCTGGACAAGGTGCGCGAGGATTTGGGCTTGCAATATGGCGTCTCACTGGAATACATCCTCTCGCTGCCCGATGCGATGACGCCCGAGAGCACCGACGGCGACCCCGAGGAATGGAACATGATCGATCAGTGCTTTCGCGACGCGACGCGCCTGCTCAACGAAAGCCGGGCCTCTGAGGGCGCGGCACTCGCCGAGGACCTGCGCCTGCGCAATGAGAACATCGGCCATTTGCTGGGCGAAGTCGGCAAATTGCTGCCCGCCCGCTACGAGGCCATGCGTGGCCGCATCGAGGCCGTGATGGCAGACATCCAATCGAAGGTCAACAACCACGCCGACCGCTTCGAGCAGGAATTGATCTTTTACCTGGAGAAACTCGACATCAACGAGGAGATGGTGCGCCTCGAGCAGCACGTCGTCTATTTCCGCACGGCACTCGAAGAGGCCGTGAGCAACGGTAAGAAACTCGGTTTCATTTCGCAGGAGATGGGCCGCGAGATCAACACGATCGGCTCCAAGGCCAACGATGCCACGATCCAGGTGCTGGTCGTGCAGATGAAGGAGGACTTGGAGCGCATCAAGGAGCAGGTACTCAACATCGTCTGAGGCAGCATGAAAGTCGGCTTGTTTTTCGGATCCTTCAACCCCATCCACGTGGGGCACCTCATCATCGCCGAGGCCGCACTCAACGAGACCGACCTCGACCGCGTGTGGATGGTGGTCTCGCCCCAAAATCCCCTCAAAAACAAGGCGAACCTCATCGGCGAATACGAACGTTACTGCATGGTGGAAATCGCGCTGGGCGACCACCGACGCATTCACGCCTCCAACTTTGAATTTACCCTGCCGCGACCCAGCTATACCATCGATACTTTGCAAAAGCTCAAGGTGGCCCATCCGCAGTATGAATTTTCCCTGATCATGGGCGAGGACAACCTCGATCACCTGCACAAATGGAAGGATTTCCAAGAAATCCTGCACCATTGGCAGATCTGGTGCTACCCGCGCACCGGTAGCGACGGCAGCGGATTTGCCAAGTACCCACAGGTGAAGCGATTTGACTTCCCCTACCTCGACATCTCGGCGACACGTGTGCGGGAAATGATTGCAGCAGGCAAGTCGGTGCAGTTCATGGTGACCGAGCGGGTGAATGACTACATTCAAAAGCATGGGCTCTATGCAGCAAATTAAGAATGCGATCCCGAATCTGCTAACCTTGGGGAATTCGGCTTGCGGCTTGGTGGTCATCATTCTTCTCCTGGTGCCGCCCGACGGACAATTGCACATCGGGCTGATCGCGATCTTGCTGGCCGTTGCTATGGCCTGCGACTTTTTCGATGGGTTCGTGGCCCGTGCACTCAAGACAACCTCGGAATTGGGCAAACAACTGGATTCCCTTTCCGACTTGGTCACATTTGGAGTCGTGCCGGGGATCATGGCGTTTATGATGATACGAGACGGGTTGCATGATACACAGCTCATCCTTCAATATGCAGCAGGAAACGGGTCGCCTTCGGGAATGAATTCCGAAGATTGGCTGGTGACCATCATGCCTTGGTGGTGGGTGGTATTGCCATTCACGGGACTATTGATACCGATCTTCAGTGCCTACCGCCTGGCAAAATTCAATATTGATACGCGGCAGAGCTATGGATTTATCGGATTGCCCACGCCAGCGAATGCACTTTTCTTCTATGGCTTATTTTTCAGTTATGCTTTGGACGGCCATTTGGCCCCAGTTTATATACGTTGGGTTCTCAATGCCTACCACTTGCCATTTTTTGTATTGGCGTTCTCCATCCTCCTCATCACCGAGATTCCCCTCCTCGCCATGAAATTCAAGGATTACACTTGGAAAGGCAATTGGCCGCGCTATGTGTTGATCTTGATTTCTGTAACTTTGCTGGCGATTTTATGGTACAGGGCCATTCCCCTGATCATTGTTCTGTATTTCATTCTCTCATTCATCGATACCCGCATCCACAAGAAAGTATGAAATTCCAAGCGAATATCACCATCATGCCCCGTCCAGAACTGTTGGACCCACAAGGCAAGGCCACGCAACACGGCCTCAAAAACCTCGGCTTCGAGCAAGTCGCCAACCTGCGTGTCGGCAAGCGCATCTCTATGGAGATCGAGGCCAAGACCAAAAAAGACGCCGAGGCCAAGGTCGACGAAGCCTGCCAAAAACTCCTCGCCAACCTGATCATGGAAAGCTACGAGTTTGAGTTGGTGCAGCTGAATTGAGGTTGTTCGTTATTGTTGTGTTTGTGGTGGTGGTTGTTGTGGTGGGTTTGGGGGGGGGGGGTGGTGGGGCGGACACCAAACAAAAAAAAAAAAAAAAAAAAAAAAAAAAAA
>JANMIM010000673.1:0-2507 GCA_031375795.1 Bacteroidota bacterium | reverse complement strand
GATCGGGAAACCCGTCGTTGTCATAGTCGCCCCAGCCGCAGCCGTAGGAGCTGCCCGAGTCGATGGCGATGGGCTCGGTGAGGTTGCGGGTAAATGTGCCGTCGCCGTCGTTTTCATAGAGGAAATTGTGGGTGTAGGACGTGCAGAAGCCATTGGTGACCAGCAGGTCCAGGTCGCCATCGTTGTCACAATCCGCAAATGATGAGCTGAAGGCGCAACCGACATCGCCCGCCCATGGATTGCTCACCGCCGTGAAATTGCCCGTGCCATCGTTTTGAAACAGCTGATTGGCCTGGTTGTAATTGGCGACGAGCAGGTCGAAATCCCCATCGTTGTCATAGTCGGCCCAGGAGCTGCTGTGGCTGGAGAAATTGGTGGTCACGACGGGTCCGGTGGTGATTTTGGTGAATGTGGGATAGCCGTCGTTGCGGTAGAGTTGGTTGCGCTGGGAGTTCTCGTTGGCGACAAAGAGGTCTTGGTCGCCGTCGCGGTCATAGTCGATCCAATTCACGCAGCGGGAGCGAAATTGATCATTTGCGGGCGCGATGCCGGTCACTTTTTGAAAGGCCCCGCCGCCCAGGTTGCGGTAGAGGAAATTGCGAAAATCCCCATCGCTGTTGGCGACATAGAGGTCGAGCAGGCCATCGTCGTCCATGTCGCCCCAGGCGGCGGTCTCGGAGTAGCCGCCATCGGTGGGCACGATGCCCGTGTCGATCTTCAAGTAGCCATTTCCGCCAGTGTTTTTGTACAGCAGGTTGTCGATGCCATACCAGTTGGCGACATAGATGTCGACATGGCCATCGTTGTCAAAGTCGCCGCAGGTCGCACCGTCGCTCGGCGTGCCGTCGTGGCAGACCGTGTCGTTCATGAGGGTAAACGTGCCGTCGCGCTCGTTGCGGTAGAGCATATTGTCCTCACCGCTAGCCGTGCCATTGGTGATGAGCAGGTCCTGGTAGTCGTCGTTGTTAAAATCCAGCCAGTTGACGCTACGGGAGCCGCTGGGCGACGTCGTGACCGGACCGGTCGTGATCTTGGTGAATAGCTGTGCGCCGACCCGTAGGGGAGGAGTGAGGAAGGCGAGCAAGACAAAGGCGATGTGGGGGGTGAATCTGAGTTTCATTCTCAAATCATCGCCTTTTTCGGCGGCGCACCAAGTGGCTGCAACCGACGGCAGGCTTGTGGTGCAGACGGCTACGCGGCATCGATGGATGCCGCTTGTTGCACATTTCCCGCAGTTTGTAGACGATCCATCAGCCGAAAAACAAAAAGCATTAATTTTAGCAGAAACGGGATCAGGTGAGCGATACAAAAAGCGGACTACGCATTGTGGAGCATGCCCTTTTTTGGGGCATGCACTGGCTCGTGCTTACGCTCTATGGCGGGCTGTATGACTTGGATTTTGGCACGACGGCGTTGTACAATTTGACGGATCTGCCTTTGACGATCCTGTTTACCTACTTGTTTGTGTACCGCATTTTGCCGCTGTTTTTTCAGCGGCGATACGGGGCTTTTGTGGCGCTGGCGCTGCTCACGGTCGTGTCTGCGCTGCTCCTGAAGCGGGCATTGACCCAATTTGTCACATTCCCCTGGCTCTACATCCGCTCTGACTATACCTTCAAATTTCTGAATGGGTACCGCATGATGGGCCATTTTGTGGAGCTGGGCACCACGGCGGCGATCGTGGCGGGGCTCAAGCATTTCCGCGAATTGCAGCGCAGCAATGTCAAGGTGGAGGCGCTGAGTGCCGAAAAACGGGAGGCCGAGCTGAGCTTCCTGCGCGCACAGGTACATCCGCATTTCCTCTTCAACACCCTCAATTCCATCTACTACGAGGTGCTGCGCAAGTCTGAGGCTGCCCCCGATTTGATCATCCAACTCTCAGACATGCTGCGGTTCACGCTCTACGAATGCAAGGATGCCCAGATTCCCGTCGCCAAGGAAATCGCGCTGATCCACAACTACATCGCGCTCGAGCGATGCCGCTATGGGGAGCGCCTGCAGGTCGACTTTGCGGTGACGGGCGACACCGCGTGCTTGGTGCCGCCGCTCATCTGCTTCTCGCTCGTGGAGAATGCCTTCAAGCACGGCACATCTGAAAACAAGGGGCCGAGCCACATCGAGATCCAGCTCGTCCTCACGCCTGAGCTACTGCGCCTGCAAGTCCAGAATCCCATCGCCGTTGCCGACCAAGCCGACGTGCTAGGCGCCTCCAAGGGGATCGGGCTGCTCAACATCACACAGCAATTAAAACTGCTCTTTGCGGACCGCTACAGCCTGCAATCCACGACCAAGGAAAACCGATTTACCTGCACCCTGGAAATGCCGCTCATCCCAAAAATGCCATGATCCACTGCATCGTCATCGAGGATGAATCGCCGGCCAGGGAACTGCTGAAGTCCTACGTGGCCGAGTTGAAGGATTGGAACCTGGTCGCGGATTTTGACAATGCCATCGACGCGATCGGCTACCTCGCCAAGCACCCGGTGGACGTGATTTTCCTCGACATC
>JANMIM010000654.1:0-1998 GCA_031375795.1 Bacteroidota bacterium | reverse complement strand
GGAAACCCACGCTAATTGAGTAGCCATTCCGCTGAAATCACGTTAACGCTGAAATTGAGAGGCCGGTTTGGAACAATTTCGAACCGTTTTACCCTCAATTTCAGCGGCAACGTGATACAAAACCCTGGCTACTCAATTTCCGCGGCCGCTTCCAGCCGCCGGATCTCTGCTTGGCGGTTGCGGCTCCCAATAATGGCGGGTTCCAGAACGTGGAAGTGGCTATGATTCGCAAAAAGGGCTAGATTTCACAGCTTACCCGCAACCAACTCTGCTGGGCGTCACAGAGCATTCCCTCAAATCCCGAAAACCGGCAATGAGGGCACCGGTCGCTTCATACACAAGCACCCTCGGCGCATTTCTTCACGTTCGTCGCCATGCCCGATTGCATGCGCTCCTCCTGTTTTTCCATGCTGCTGAGCGCGCCACGATTGCGCATGTAACGGCTTGTAAATCCTACGTTATCAGATAGATTCTTGAAGTTTGAACCCGCAATTCATGCGCATGAAACGATGGCCGATGAGACGGGTTTCGGCTATTTCAGGCAGCACGCGGTGAACAGAAGCTGGCGACGCTGGACTTCAAGCCGATTTTGACCTCGGCGTTGTGTATCAGGATGTTGCTGAGCGTCATTCCATCGAAAAGGGGCGGTGATCACTCAGTGATGATTGCCTTCACATGGGAATTGCGCCCTGACGATGCTATTCGTACAAAATCTCGACTTGGTCTTTTGCGAAGAGCTTGCCGACGCGCTTCCTTTCCTTCTTGTCGGCGCCGATGGGGTTGCCGATGAGGCGGAGCCACCTGAGTTTGAGTAGGCTACCCATACAATCTGCAAGCGTGGCGATTTTGTTGTTCCTGAAGGAGAGTTTTTGGAGTGATTTCAGGGTGCAGATCGCTGCAGGGACTTCGGTAAATTGATTGTCATCGAAATAGAGTTCACGCAGTGCGACCAACTGACCGAGGGAAGCGGGAATCTCGCTGAACTTGTTGTTGCTCACATCGAGGATACCAAGGGTCTTAAGGTCGCCGATGCTTTCGATCAATGTACTCAGCTCGTTGTTGTTGAGCCGGATTTCCTTGATGGTGGTAATGGTCGAGAGGCATTCAGGAATGCTGGTAATTTTGTTGTAGCTGCCATCAATCTCTTCCAGCCTGATAGTTTGGCAAAGCCATGCGGGCAATACCGTGAAATTGTTGTGCGAGATGTTCAGCTTTTTGAGGTTTACCAAACCGGATAAAGATTCTGGCAGGGAGCTGATCTGATTCCCTTGGATTTCCAAGGTGTGGAGGCTGCGAAACTCTCCTACAGCTTCCGGCAGTTTTTTCAAGTTTTGGTTGGAAAGCCTTAGCACGAGTACATCATCCTTGTTGGCGAGGGCATCTTGCAGGTTGGTGTAAACGCCCGTGCGCTGCGCATACATGCTGCAGGCAAGCATAGACAGTAACACGAGCAACAAGCATGTCGAAAACTTGCTTACAGAGCTGGGGCTTGAACTGGACATAGGATATTGATAATCTTTGAGCTTCATTGCGGCTCAATATCGGAAGTATTGCTGAGATTTTGAAGGGAAAAGCCGATTGCTTCGCGCATTTTCTGCTTTCACCTCTTTCTTTGTTGAAGTTGGGGCGGATCAGGTGGCTGAACCTGCGGCTTGGTAGCAAATCGCGATTGGGGTTCAATCCGATAAGGCGCAAGATCCCGGTAGCGGTCCTAATCTCTCAATTCCATCACCAGCCCAAATCCCTCGACAATCGATTCGAACCTTGTCCCGTTCCCGGGGCAAGACAGCGTGAGTGAGGAGTGTGAGAGAGGAGGAGAAGGAGCGAAGCGACGAAAGAACACAATACGCTGGAAGATGGCATCCTTTGCAGGTTAGAAATCAAACTAGTGCATGGTTTCCAAAATGGCCCACACTCATTTTTCGACCCGCCGCAGGCGGGGTCGAACCTCGCGAACCATTGGAACGATTCAATGGTGCGCCTACTTTAGAAACGTTG
>JANMIM010000620.1:0-4812 GCA_031375795.1 Bacteroidota bacterium | reverse complement strand
GAGCCTATTCAAGGCACTTAACATGAAAATCCCACCCAAAATCATGACCCCGCCGACATAAATGTAGTGGCACAAAAAGTGCCTACAACCACAGTTGTCTATAAATCAGGAAGATAGAAGATGGTGGTGTCAAACTCGGGAATGACCACCTGCCAATCACCCGACCAGCAACTTGTACCCCGTGCCGTGCACATTCATGATTTCGATCTTGGGATCGTCCTTGAGGTATTTGCGGAGTTTTGTGATGAAGACATCCATGCTGCGGGCGTTGAAGTAGCTGTCGTCGCCCCAGATTTGCTTGAGGGCATCCTCGCGTTTCAGGATCTGGTTTTGGTGCATGCACAGCAGGCGTAGCAGGTCGGCCTCACGGGAGGTGATGCGCTTGGTTTCCTTGCCGCGCTTGAGTTCACGGTAGGTGAAGTCAAAGTCAAAGGTGCTGATCTTGAATTGCTCCTTTTCAGAGGTGCCTACGGTCGTCGAGGGCTGTGTGCGGCGCAGCAGCGCCTTGATGCGCAGCAACAATTCCTCCACGCTGAATGGCTTTGTGAGATAGTCGTCGCCGCCGAGGTTGAAGCCCTCGGCCTTGGCATCGAGCATGTTTTTGGCGGTGAGGAAGAGGATGGGCACCGATTGATTCACCTTGCGGATGTCGCGGGCCAGGTCAAATCCATCCTTTTTGGGCAGCATGACGTCCAGGATGCAAATGTCAAAATTCCCCGCCTTCCAAGCCTGCAAGCCTGCCTCGCCATCGGTGGCCTTGGTGACGGCGTATCCCTTGACCGCCAGGAATTCGGCCAGAATTTCGCCGAGGTTGGCATCGTCTTCGACCAATAGTAGTTGCGGAGGGGTCATTTTACTGGGTTTTGGTGGGAATGAAGAGGGTGAAAATGGAGCCTTTGCCCAAGGTGCTGGAGAGATGGATGTCGCCGCCATGGGCTTTGGCCATCGATCGTGCATAGCTGAGTCCGATGCCAAAGCCCTTGACATCGTGGACATTGCCGGTGGGCACGCGGTAGAAGCTTTCAAAGACCCGGCGCTGTGCATCGGGGCTGATGCCGAGGCCGTGGTCTTCGACGGCGATGCTCAGGCCCCCGGGGGCATCCGACAGGCGCACATCGATCTGCGGGGCCTCGGGGCTATACTTGTTGGCGTTGTCGAGCAGGTTGAGGATCACGCCACCGAGATGGGTCTCGTCGGCTACGACACTGGTGTCTGTCGCCTCGGAATGGTAGGTGATCTTGCCGCCCCGGCTCTCGACATGCAACTGGATACGGGCGAGCTGTGTCAGCAGCAATTCCTCCAAATCGAGCGGTTTCAATTCCAGCTTGAGCTCGCCGCGCTCGAGCGCGGCGGCCTGCAAGACCCTGTCGACCTGGGTCTTCAAGCGTTCATTTTCCTGCCCGATCACCCGGGCATACATGCCGATCCGTTCCTTGGTCTGCATGTCGGGGTCACCCAAGGCCTCCAATGCCAGTGAAATCGTGGAGATGGGGGTCTTGAGCTCGTGCGTCATGTTGTTGATGAAGTCCGTCTTCATGTCAGAGACCTTTTGCTGCTTGCGAAATGCCAGCAAGGCGATCCCAAAACAGGCCATCACGATGGTCACCAATACGCCCGAGGTCGGCAAGACCAGGCCCATGGCCCGCATGGATTGGCTGGCCCGGTCGGGAAATTGCAACTCGAGGTAGTGCCCCGAGGGGCGAATGTCGTGTGGAAAGAGCAAGGAGCGAAAATATTCACGGTCGTGGTCGATGACCGAGAGCTTGGGTTGGTCACGGAAACCAGTCGGCACAAACAACTCACTGATCACATTGAAGTGAAAGTGTTCGTCGATCTCGCGGCGTTGCAGCTCGATGTGCAGCAGGGTGTCGAGCAGGTCCACGTTGAGCCGCTGATGGATCGGGCGGTCGCTTTGGAGCATGCGCTCCACGAATCCGTGGGCGTAGTTTTTGGCATGGGGGTCGCCGAGGTAGTCGTGGATCACGAGTTCGCTGTCGCCTTGGGTGACGCGTGTCTCCACCGATTGCTCCGATACCCACTGCCCGCCGACCATGCGGCGACTGCTCACTTGATGTTGTATGATGCGGGTGGGGGTGCTGTCCTTGCGTGGCCCATAGGGCTCGAGCGGTTGCAGACCCATGGGATTGGCAAAGCCGCAAAGATCCCGACCGACATTGTGTTGCATGAATGGATTGCCAAATGCGGCGCCTTGACCGATCGCCATCACGATTTCCTGGTCTTGCAGGTGTTCGGTCACTGACTCCATCGCCGACATGACCCGCTGCTGAAACTGTTTTTCGCGCAAGGCCACGGCGTTGCGCACCCAAAACCACTGCACAGCCAGCAAGCCGATCAGTGCGACAGACATTACCACCACCAATATGCGGATATGGCCCTTTTTCATTTCACCACAAAGTACGGCAATGCGCGCTTGGTGTGGGGCAAGGCTTAAGGATTTTTAACGCGGGGGGGATAGAAGAAGATTGGAATGGTCAGGATGAACGATGAGGAAGATGGGGATCGTAGGGATCAAAGATGAAGGATGAAAGATGAAGGATCGGAGCTTGAAATTTTGCTGGTGCATTTTCAATGTCCTATCCCACAACATTCATCCTTAATCTTTCATCTTTCATCGCACCTAAGGCATTCTACCTCATGCATCCCACCTTCGGCATCCCAGATCTGGATTCCCACATTCCTCATCCTCAAAACATAGCACGTCGGCTATTCCTCTTCATCCTTCACGCTGGGAACTTCAAATTTGCTTTCAAATTCGACGTCCTTGGGCTTGATCTTGGGGGCCTTGAGGTTTTCCTCGTCCTTGGCAGCCGACTCATCGGCTGTCGCCTTGCGCAGGCCGGGACGCATCGCCTTCTCGTATTGGTACACGTCGATGATGGGACTCTCCTCGATCTTGGGTATCTGGAACGGCACGAGCATTTCCTTCAGGTGCTCCTCGGTGCGTTCGTAGGCCTCCTTCACATCATTGGCGTTCACGAGCATATAGGTCGTGATCTTTTTTTCCTTCTCGGTGTCCTCGTCCATCATGTTGTAGGTCACTTTGGTCTTGAACCACATGTCGGTGTCGCCATAAAACACGACTTCCTTGATGTTGGATTTTGCGACGGCCATCATGGTGACCTCGCGCATGCCTTCGCCGACTTCTTGCATCACGCGGGCCTCACACTCGGTAAAGCTCATCGCGTCGACCAGATATTGCTCGGTGATCTGCTTGATGAGACCATTGTCCATCTGCCGCAGAAATTTCACCTTTGATTGGAACCACTCACCCATTGTAAAACTCAATTATTGGGTTGCAAATTTAACAATGCTTGGCACCATCGGCACAAAGTAGTTTTGCACAATTTGATTTTTCGGTGGGGATGGCGGACATTTGGGCATTGCAAAATTGAAATGATAAAGGATACCCCGATTACGCTCCTGATTCTGGTGATCAATGTGATTGTCAGCTACATTGGTTTCACGAAGCCGGCCTTCATGAACCGGTACTTGTTTAGGGTGCAGGACATCCTCTATGGCAAGCAATACGACCGCATGGTCACGAGCGGCTTTCTGCACGTGAACTACCCGCACTTGATCATGAACATGATGTCGCTCTATTTCATGGGTGGGGAGCTCGAGAAAATCTATTGTGACCCTCATATCCATGGGTCTGCGGGCATACTCGTCTACCTGGCCGTGTACATGGGCAGTTTGCTGGGAGGCAATGGATTGGCGCTGCTCATGCATCGCAAGCACGGGGACTACAGCGCTGCAGGTGCCTCTGGAGCCATCGCAGGTATCGTATTTGCCTTGCTGGTCTTCATCCCCGATAACTTCATTCTCTTGTTTTTTGTAATCCCGATCCCGTTTTGGCTCTTTGCGATCCTCTATACGGGCTATACCTTGTTTGGCATCCGCACCGGCTTCACGCGGGTGGGGCACGAGGCGCATATGGGTGGGGCACTCATCGGCTTGGCGATGGGCAGCCTGTTTGCCTGGGAGCAGGCAATGCAACATTGGATATTGATTTCGGCGCTGACCGTCCCATCGGTGATCATCTTGTGGGCCTTTTACAAATATCCAGACTTCGGGGAAGATCCCTTGAAATGGCTCAAGTCCAAATTTGGCGGCAGCAGCTCCTCGGGGAGCAGCAATCCCTTTCGATCCAATCCCTATAGCAATCCACACAGCAATCCTTATGGCGGCCCGTCCAAGCAAGATGGTTTGGAGGTGAATCGCCGGGCGATGCTGCAAAAGGAAATGGATGCCTTGCTCGACAAGATTTCGCGCAAAGGCTACGCCAATCTCACGCCGCTGGAGCGGCAGCGCCTCGACCAACTCGGGGGTATCTTGGGGCGCAGCACCGACTTCTCAGGCGGGCGGGCGCCTTCTGAATGATCCAAAAATGCAATCGCCCGCGGTTGCTTTTTGCAGCAGCCTCAGGGACAAATTCGGCATACGTTCACAGGCCCTCCCCAAAATCCCGATGCATCGAGAGGGGCCGACAAACGCGCATTTTGATTCAAGATGCGGCGTTGCCGAATCATTTTTTGGCGGCCAATATCGTTCGTCGGCACTCTCCCGACGATGTCGGGATGGGGAGGGCCGACGAACAGCGTAAAAAGCAATCGCCCGCGGTTGCTTTTGCAGCATCCGCGGGCGATCATATTTCCCAAAACGCTTATTTCTCCGGATACAGCACCACTTGCACATACTTGTCGTCGTGCAGGTATTGCTTGGCGAGTGCGGCGATTTTGGATGATGACAGGCTATTGACCCAGTAGTCGTGCACGTCGAGCACGGTCATCG
>JANMIM010000581.1:0-18910 GCA_031375795.1 Bacteroidota bacterium | reverse complement strand
TTTCGATTGACCTTCAAATCGTCTGGAATCGTTGCTTTCCTATTGAATTTTGGAAAGGTACACAAGTTGTCAAGCTCAAATCTGACGATTTGCTAGGAATCATCGTGTTTCCATCGCGTCCCTGATGAATATCATCGTGTTTCATACGGAACTGTTAGGAATCGTTGTCCTTCGATCCCTTTCCAGTTGAAAAGTTGCCCTGGACTTTTCTGAAAACCACCATGAAGAAAGGGTGCTTTCGCACCCATCCTTTTACCATACTATCTGGCTTTGCAGCCTAACCAATGCGCATAGTCCCAAGGTTTCCTCTTGGTCAAGTTCAAGCGTTCGCCGCTCAAAGAGCATTAGCAGGGCAATCCCCACCGCCTCGTGAAGTTCCGAAAGGCACACCTGTAGCTCTTGGCTTCCGATTGGTAGCGTGAATGAAACGATGCGGCTGTGAAGTCTCCCCGCTGCGATTTTGAAAGCCGCTCACCTATCCCCCGCAAGCCCAGACCTGAAAACCGAGCCCCCTTTGTATTCAAAATAAGCGCGATAGCCATCAATGGAAATAAGCAGGTGATCCAGCATGTCGATGCCCAGGATCTCGCCGCCGTCGAGCAGGCACTTGGTGACTTGGCTGTCGCCCTTGGTGAATTTGAGAGAGCCGTTGGGGCTGCGTCCGCCGAGGTGGATGGTTGTGGGCGATGATGACGCGTTTGCAGCCTTACTGCACGGCCTTGCGGTAGGCTTCGCGGGGCAGCACCGCGACGGTGTTGAGTTCGCCGAGGGCGACTAGCTCCACATATTTAATGTAGCCAAAGGCACCCGCCTCAAATTTCCGAATTTGTCATCCCCAACTTGCACTTGCGCGCCTTCCCAATCTCAACGTTTCGCCCTATATTTACCCAACCAAAACCGCAATGCAAAATGGCAAAAGCCCAGACACCCCATCCGCTCCGCGGCAAGATCGGAAAGCTCATTTTCAAAGTCCAAGGCGGCAAGCAGCTCGTCTATCAAGCAAACAGCGAAAGGAAAAAGTCCCCAAACCGTGCCTACAACCTCAACATCGACGAGTTTGCAGGAGCCGCCAAGATCGGCCAAAGCATCCACCGATTCATCAAGCCCGACAAATTCAAGCAGCGCAATCCTGCCGCCAACGCCGACAAGCTGGGTCCGATTTTCAGGCCCTACGCGCAAAATTACCTCATCGGCCGCTTGAAAAAATATGCCGACCTCGAGCGCAAGCGCCATTACCAAAAACAGGGAGGTGTCTGCTACGCGACCGAATTTCGGTTCTACGACGTGATCAAGGCGCTGCAGGGCCTCGACCTGAGCCGGGAGGGAGCGCCGAGCGGCCACCTGAGCATGGTGCCCATTGGGCCGCAACACAACCCTACTGCGATACACATCGAGGGCCTGCAACACGCCGCCCGCGCCATGGACACCCACGGACAGGCGGTCTTGGAGTGCCGATTCCACATTCGCCAATGCGAGATCATGGAGCTCGATTACGATCCCGACGAACGCACATGGCACCGCCCGCAAGGCGCTGCAAACAAGCTAGTTGGACAGCAAAAATGCTACAAATCCCAGCCCACCGATTGGATCCCCGTCGAGATCATTCCCCGAGCAGGCATCACCCTGCCGCTCTCGCAAAAGAAATGGTTGCCCGACGATCGCTACCTCACCGCCATCATGATCGAGTGGCGCGAAGTGCGCACCATCGGCCGCCGCTCCATCCGCCATCACCAGTATGGCATCGCGCGCATCGCGGCGCTACACGCGCCCGCAACAGCTTGGCTACAACCCAGCAACCGCACGCTCCCCGATGCCCTAGAAATGCCCGCGCCTCCCCGCAAAGAACGCAAGCCCCGCATTGACCCCAAAACGGATCCCCAAGCCTATCTCGCCCAAGCACTCGGCAAGCTCCACGAGAAGTAAATGATTGTTCTTCAATGGCTGTACGAATGGTACTCCCTGAGTCCTGAATGGATTCGGTGACACTGGGCATACACTGCGGCGTAGTTCCTCCTTTACAGCACTGGGATTCCTCAAGGATTGCATTCAAAAGGCATTCACATTCCAGCCTGAGTCCACTCTTGGCACAAACTCCAACTTTGCGGCACCGGCAGGGCGGATTTGGCTCGCGTGTATGAGCCCACAATGAGCGTATCTGAAAGCATGGATATTTCTGCCGCATTCATTCCCTATCTTTGCTCCCAATGTACAAAATCGGGGACTACATAGATCGGGGAACGCGCATGGTGCGCAACGGACTCTTTCCCAAGCACCGGCGGCTATCGACGCTCATGATCTATGCGACTGACCTCTGTGACTCGCGCTGCAAGCACTGTCTCATCTGGGCCAAGCGCCCGGTGAAGTATCTGGCCAAGGAGGCGATCTACAAGCTCATGGACAATCGCTGCGTGACCAAGCACACCAAGGTGGGCTTGGAGGGCGGCGAGTTTCTCTTGCATCCCGACAGCCGCGAGATCATGGCTTGGTACCGTGAAAACCACCCCAATTTTGACCTGCTGAGCAATTGCCTCAAGCCCGACAGCCTCATCGAGGCCGTGAAAAAGTCGCCGCCTGTGCGCCTCTACATTTCCCTGGATGGCACCGAGGAGACCTACAAGGAAATGCGCGGCAAGGATGGCTATGGCAATGTGATCAAGGTGATCGAGGCGCTCAAGGCCATCGTGCCGATCTCGGTGATGTACTGTGCCTCGCCCTGGAACAGCATGGAGGACCTCGCACATGTCGCCGACGTGTGCAGCTTCCATGGCGTGGACCTGCGGGTGGGCGTGTACAGCGACATCAAATTTTTTGATACCGCCGACCCCGCCTACCAAGACAAGAGCCTCGGCATCATCCCCGAGAACCTGAAACAATTCAAGGAAAACTACGATTACCTCGTGCTCTACGACCAATGGCGGTCGGGCAAGCTCATTCTCCCCTGCAAAAGCATCCTGGACTCGGCGGTGATCCTCCCCAATGGCGACGTGCCCATCTGCATGCACCTCGACGACAAGCTCGGCAACATTCACACGCAGACCCTCGACCTGATCCTGGCCATGGAGGCAACCGTCGCCACGCTCAACGATCACCACGACAACTGCAACGGCTGCTGGATCAATTTCCATCGGAAATACGACCTGATCCTGTACAAGAACCTGGAGCGGTTTTTTCCGCATAGCCTCACCAACAAGCTGTTTGGTTATTACCAGTGGACCGATGATCCCAAGGCACGGTATCGGGATTTGGTGAAGTGAGGGGTTTGGGCGTCATCTGAAGAAATTTCACTTAAATTGGTGGTATGGCCTACCTCTACGTTTTCATTTTTATGACGATCATGTCGATGTGCTATGTCTTGATAGCATATCTCGTCTTCGTGAAGCTGCTCCAAATACCGATCGAGGAGATCACCTTCGGTTACCCAAAGGCATGGAAGCTTCACATTGGCAACATCCCTTTTGTGATCGGTTGGATTCCCTGTTTTTCCAGCTTCAAGTACACGGAGGAGTTTCGAAAAAGCAGCTCGTCTTTAAAGTGGAAAATGACGCAGCTGGTAAATTTGGGGATCAATTTCTCGCTTTGGGGGACGTGGCTGCTCATCGGGCAGGTGGGGTTGCCGACCTTGCTTGACTGCCTAGCCGTGGTTTTCTTCCAACTGTCGACCGATGCATTTATCGCACAGCATGGGGCCATCGATATCTGGACGGTCGGTGCTTTTTTGATCAGCATATTTTGGATCGGAACCTTGTTTCAATTGCTGATCCCCAGGATAGATGACGAAGAAAAGCAACCTTGGTGGGCCAACATCATTCTAGTCGGAATTGTCGCGACGCTCGTGCTCTTTGTGCGGCTATGCATCATTTTGTGGGGGAAATAAGCGGAATCCTTATCATGCGAATCGACCTCACCTACCACCGCTGTGACACCAAACACCACCATCCTCTACCGCCCTGTGGGCCCAGTAGAATTGAAGCTGATCGAGGTGACGCAATCGTATGTTGCGGAGAATGGGTAACGGAAAACGGGTAACGGGCTCGCAGGAAATCACTGCTGCCGCAGCACCGTCAACTCCTGCGTGATCCCCAATTCCTTCAACTTCGCTTGGATCGCCAGCATCGTCGCCTCATCGAGGTCCTTTTGGCGCGAGATCACGTCGTATCCCTCTGCCGTGGCCAAGGTCTTGCTGAAGTGGACGATGGCCCACTGATCGTTTTGGTACATGATTTCCCAAGTGCTCTTGAAAAGTGACAGCAGCCCCTTGCCGCGCCAAATGAACTTGGTCGCGTGAGCATCCACAGGCTTGTCGAAGCCCTTGATCAGCCTTTCCTTGTTGTGTTGGTCATAGCGCACGACATCGTTGAGGCCCGCCACACCGCCCTTGGTCTGGAAGGCATAAATGAATTGCGGATTCAGCTTATTTCCCTTGAGCCACATCTTGAAATTGCTCATGTTCACGTACCAAGTCCCCTCAAGCCTGGTCAGTGGATTGCCTGCTGCAGATGCCCCGATCGACAACATCAATGCCAGCAAAAGAATGAAAATGCCTTTTTTGAACTTCATCTCGCACCTACGATCTGGTATTCGCTGCCTAAATCTACGCAAAATGATACGATACGATCCCTTTTGATACGATAGCAAGTGTAGGACAGAATGCAAAAATGCGAATTCATTGTCATGTCGACTGGTTCCGATAGCTATCGGAAGGTCGAGGCGCGTAGCGCCGAAGGCCACGGAACGGAGACATCTAGCTCGCTAAGGTTCAGCACAAAGCTGAAGCATGGCGCTGAACTAGGAGGTGTTTCTAAACGAGCTAGATGTCTCCGTTCCGTTTCTGCCCATTTGCTGCGTATCTCCGCCGCGGCGGATCCTTGCAAATGGGCAGAAACTCCAGTCGACATGACACCATGGACGATGTGATAAATTTTGTCCTACACCCTACGACAGGAAGCCGATCGATTCATCACCAAGCGGCGAGCCTCAGCGACAATCACATTGCAAAATGGTCGTCCCAAGCAATCACCCCTACTCCACGGCCTGTAACCCATTTTCGTCCCAAAATATTGCAACACCATTTTTCGCGTTGATGGATTAAATTGCTTACGGAATTCATTGCCAACCCCTTCAATGCCCTGCCCATGCGAATGTTGAAAATCCTGCTTACCCTGTTGTCGTTCGCCCTCATTTCCCAGATGGCGAATGCCCAAGTCCAGACAGCTACACTCAGGGTCTTTTTTGACTCGGGGAAATTTACGCTCAATGCCGCTGCACAAACGAGGCTCGACAGCCTCGCCGACAGCCTCTTACAGGCACTGAAGTACGAGCTGCGCGTCGTAGGCCATGCCGACCATCGCGGCGATAGCCTCGGCAACGCCGCGCTATCTACCCGGCGCACCGAAGCCGTAAGCAATTTCCTCGCGCAGAAAAACATCGTAGTCAAGAAAACGCTCAGCCTTGGCGACCGCCGCCCACTCCAGGACGGCGACGATCCCAACGACCTCGCCCAAAATCGCCGCGTAGAAATCCAAGCGCGTTACGTCCCAAAACCAACACCCGATCCCGTTTCATCATCCACCATTTCCGACCTCTATGCACTGCTCGCCGAGCAGCCGCAGACATTTTGCATCAACCCCGCCCGCGATACGATTTTGCGCTGCAAAGACGGCACGGTCATCCAAGTCAATGCGGCATCCTTTGTCGTCAAAGACCCCTGTTCCAAACAATGCGTCACGCTGAGGGTCAAGGAGGTCTTTGAAAAATCAAGCATGGTTTTTGAAAACCTCAGCACCACCTCCAACGGTCGCGTCCTCGAGTCCCAGGGCATGATCTACACGGAACTGGAAGATTGCCAAGGCAGGAATCTAGAGTTGCTGCCGGGCAAGGCCATGGTGATCTCCATGCCCTCCAATCGATCGGCAGCAGGCTTTCAAATGTTTCAAGGTTGGCGAAAAGGGCCCAAGGGTGACATCAATTGGGTTTCGGATCCACGCGCACAACTTTCTGGAACGGGAGTCGACGATTTGGCCTTTTGTCCAAATGCCTCCAGCGGTATAGGCCAAGCAAAACGGTGTCGGTTTTTCTTTTGCCGTATTCGCACATTTTTTCAAAAACTGAAGCTTGGCAAAAGCGTCAAACGCCAAGTAGTACCAGCTCAAAGGAGCGATTGCGGAAAATTGACCGATCTGTGCAAGAAGTATGGTATCAAGAACGAACAGGCATTTCTCAATGCCCTCAATTTCGAACTGCTGGACTCGCTCGGTTACAAATCGGCAACTGAGATGATGGAAAAGATGGACCCAGGGCAATTGGATGCCATGATGCTCAATTTTGGAAAGACCAAGGTGCCGCGCGAGCAATACCAATACAACATGTTCAATTCCACCAGGACCGGCTGGGCCAATTGCGACGCTTTTCAGGCGCTCCCCCCCTCGGAAATCACGAATGTGAAAATCGACATCCAAGGCAGCCCGATGATCGATTGCAAGCTCATCTTTGCGCGCCAAAATATCCTGCTCAGCGGCGTCAACTACAACAATTTGATGTACGTCCAAGGCGTGCAAAAAAACATACCCGCCACGCTAATCGTGCTGAAATACGAGGACGGCAAGGCCTATTTCTCCAAAACCGCAATCATCACTGCCGCGGGCCCCTTCAAGGTCGACTTCAAGGAATATTCGATCCCCGAGTTGAAGAAGGAGCTGCAAAAGCTGGACTTTGTGGCGAGCTAATGGCGGGATGAAGGTTTCCTATCCCCGGCAAGGGCCGCACAATCGGGCAAATTCCCTATCTTTGACTCCTCCGCAGCACCACTCATCGAGAAGTTTGCGGGCAGCAGCGGCATGGATCCTCAAATTCGCCTGGCACAAGAAAGCGATCTCCCTCGGGTAAACGCCTTCAATCCCAACCACCTGCCGATCTGGCGGCATGAGTTTTTTTCCAGCTTGAAGCCGCTGAGTCCGCTGGCGATCTGCGAAGACGGCGACAAGGTCGTGGGCACCGAGGGTTTTGTGGAATACCAGTTGCTCGACAACGGGCAGCCCATCCTGAGCCACCGCAGCGAGCGCACCTTGGTTTCACCCGACTACCGTGGCAAAAACCTCTTCAATGGCATGATCGACCTGTGCGCCGCGACCGCGCAGGCGCAAGGCTCCCTGTTTTGCTGGGGTGCCACCGCCGCTCAAAAGGCCTTTGAGCGGGCAGGCTTCCACTACAAAGGCGGCTACCGCACCTACGCCATCCTGCCGCTCTCCAACACGCACTACACATTTAGGCAATTGCTGATGGGCAATGCGCTGCCCCTGAACCCGGTGCGGCTTTATCGGCAGCTGCGGGCACGTGACATCCAAACCAGCAAAGAGGCCATCACTGCCGCCGCGCACGGCCAATATTTTTTCCGCAAGCTCTTCAGGCGCCGCGCCACGGCCCGCCTGGAGCACCTGGCTGCGCCGCGCAACTGGGCAGACATCGACGCCTTGCATGCACGCATCCGCACGAGCCCGCAGCTCATCACCATCGCCCATACCCCGCAGCTGTATGAATGGCTAGAGGTCGAGGGCCGCAACCGCCTGCTCAAAGTCTTTTCCTACGAGGGGGAGACCTTGCGCAGCTACCTCTGCATTTACCTCGATGGCGGCGAATCATTTGCCCCGGTCATCGACTTTTGCGCCGACTCAGGTGAAAGCCTGCACGCCGCCATCGCCCATGCCCGCGCCGAAGTGCTGCGTCTGGGGTTCAGTGCACTCTTCTTTACGCTCAATGTCGAGAATGAAGAGCAGCGCCAAGTCTTGCAGCACCTCAAAGCCATGGGCGCCGCCAACTATGGCCGGGTCGGCACCTGGGTCATCAAGCCGCTGGCTCTCGCGGCTTCGCCGCTGTACGACAGCATGGCCCATTGGTACCTCACCGACCTCTGGTTTGCACTCTTCAACCGCGCCAAACTATGAGGGTGATCCTGAACGCAGACGATTTTGGATCGACCGAGCGCCACACACGACGCATCCTGGAGCTGCTGTCGGCGGGCAAGATCAGCAGCACGAGTTTTTTGGTGAATCTGCCCTATTCCGAGACGGCGGCCACCCTGCTGCGGGATCAGCACCCACAATTGCTGGACAGGGTCGGCTTGCACTTCAACCTCACCGAGGGCAGGCCGCTCAATGTCGAGTTGCTGGAATCTCCCTTTGTGGACCAGCGCAAGAACCTCAAGGACTTCAGGGGCCGCGTGCCGTTTGTGCAGCAGCTCTTCAGTTTCGGGGCGTTGCGCCGCGAACTGAACCTGCAAATCGAGCGGTTTCATGCCCTCATGGGCCGGTACCCGACGCACATCGACTCACACGGGCACACGCACTGCACCTGGGTGATGCTGCTGGCGCTGCTGTTTTCCAAAAGCGCGGGTCGGGTGAAGCGGATTCGGCTCACGCGGCAATATGACCATGACGCGGCCCAGATGGCTGGCATGAAAAACAAGCTGCGGCGGGCGGCCAAGATGCTGCTCAACATGGCCTTCAAACTGCGCTTTCGCACGACCAATTACTTCACCGACATCCGCAACATGGACGGCTCTTGGTTGCGGGCGCAAGACCTGGAGCAGATGCGCGGCAAGTTCAAGGCCGTCGAGATCATGTGCCATCCCTACTATTTGGATGAAAGCGAATATGAATTCCTGCGGCAAAGCCCCAACCTGCTGGAGCAGGTGCCAGGGCTGCAATTGATCAGTTACTCCGAACTTTGAACCCAGAAATATCACCCATGGAAATCCGTACCGATCGCCTGCGCATCGTCAATTGCGACCTCCCCTTGATCCAGGCAGTGCTGCAGGGCAATGAGGCCTTGGCAGTCGTCTTGGGGGTCGAGGTGCCGGCAGACTGGACCGAATTTGGCGCGCCGATTTTTCAATACACCTTGGAGCGGCTGGCGGAGTATCCCGAGGACGCAAAATGGTGGAGTTGGCTGCCGCTGATCGCTGCCGAAAATCGGTTGGTGGGCAGTTGTGGCTACAAGGGGCGCCCGAATGCGGATGGCGAAGTCGAGATCGGCTACGAAATCGCTGCGAGCAGGCGCGAGCTGGGCTTGGCGACCGAGGCAGCGCGGGCGCTGGTGCAGCATGCATTTGCCCATGCCGAGGTGCAAAAAGTGACTGCACATACCCTGGCCGAGGAAAATGCCTCGACCAAGGTTCTGCGTCGTTGCGGCTTGGCCCAGGTCGGCGAACTCATGGATCCCGAGGATGGCCTGCTATGGCGCTGGGAGTTGACGCGCGGCGATTTTGAAACGCAACCGGCTGCAAGAAAATGAATTATCCCCTGCGCATCGAGACGGCCCGCCTGTGGACGCGGCCGGTCACGATGGACGACCAGCATGCCTGGGCTGCCTTTCTCGCAGATGCCGAGGCCACGCGATTCTTGCCTAGCCCTGATGGCCAAAGCCCTGCCCAGCGGGCCGCGGCCTGGATGGTCAAGCAGCTCGGTCGGTATGCCGATGCGCGATATGGCATGATGGCACTCATCCACAAGGAGACTGGCGCCTTCATCGGGCAATGCGGCCTGCTGAGTCAAACGGTGGACGAAGTGGCCGAGCTTGAGGTCGGCTACCACATCTTCCCTCAATATTGGCGGCAGGGCTTTGCCAGCGAGGCGGCGCAAGCAATGCGGGACCTGGGATTTGAAAACAACTTGGCGGCGTCCATCATTTCCCTCATCCACCAGCAAAATCAGGGTAGCCAAGCCGTCGCCCGCGCCAACGGCATGCTGCTGGAGCGATCGACCCATTTTCTGGGCTTGGATGCTTATGTGTTTCGGATCTGGCGGGAGGAATGGCTGCGGCTGAAAAACAAATCGGCAGCTGGCGAAGTTTGACCCAAGGCTGCGTGCAGCAGCAAGTCGCGGTTCTATTTTTCATTCAAGATTGACCTCAATATCCTCAAAATGGCCTCAACGACCGACAAGAGCACACTCACTTTCCTACGCATAGGCTGGCTGGAGGCCGCGAGCTACCTGCTGCTGCTCGGCGTGGCGATGCCCATCAAATACCTCGCCCACATCCCGGAGCCCGTGAAATACCTCGGCTGGGCCCATGGCCTGCTGTTTATGGGCTACCTTTTGCTGCTCGGCTGGACGATGCTGCAACGCCGCTGGCCCTTTTACTTCGGGATCCTGGGCTTTTTGGCAGCCTTGCTGCCGCTGGGACCATTTGTGTTTGAGCGGTATTTGAAAAAATCGGGGCGATTGGGCTGATGGCGGATTGCGCGGAAATGGTTTGCAAAAGCTTCATTCGGCGTTCCGCAGAATCCCAAAAACAGTGATTGCATGGAAAGAGCCGCGGCTGTTGCTTTCACGGATTTGTAATCTGCGCACCAAACCTCTAAATTGCCGGAAGATCTTGCAGCCGACAAAATTCGCTTGAATCAGGCCATCATGCGGTTTCTAGGTTTGTTAGAGCGTAACCAATCCTATTCGCTGACACAGATGAATCAAAAAAGAACCTGCATCCTCGTTTTGTTGCTGCTCGCAATGGGCTGCCATTGCGGGCTTGCCCAAGTGCCGGGCTTCAGATGGGCTGGAGGCTTCCTGGGTCCCGGCTACATTTACCAGAACGCGCTGGACCAAGATGCGGCAGGAAACGTGTATGCATCGGGGTTCTTTTCCAATCAATTGGATTTTGATCCGGGCCTAGGTGTCGCGAACCGCTTCGCCAGTGGGTCAAGTGATATTTTTGTTACGAAGTTTGACTCGATGGGCGTGCTGAATTGGGTGCGAACGTTTGGAGCGGGAAGCATTGACAATGGCCATTGTGGAGCAGTGGACAGATTTGGGAATGTCTATGTGGCAGGAACGTTTAAGCAAACGGTGGATTTTGATCCCGGCCCCGGGACTTACTTCCTCTCAGCAGGCGCCAATACCCATGCTGTGGTCGTGAAACTCACCCCCAATGGCGACCTCATTTGGGCAAGACATTTGGTCAGCTCCAACCTCACAAGTTTCTTTGGCATGGGGGTGGATCGTGTGGGCAATGTCCTACTTTCCGGGCAATTCTTTGGTACTGCTGACTTCGATCCAGGTGTCGGCACCTATTCACTATCGTCGGTAAACCTGGGGTATTCAGATGCTTTTGCAATGAAATTGGATTCAGCAGGCAACTTTGTCTGGGCCAACAAGATTGGAGGTGCATCTTCAGACTTTTACCGATCCATGGCCGTGGATACTGCCGGCAATGCCCTGCTCGTGGGAATCTTTTCTGGCATGATCGATGTGGACCCTGGCCCAGCTGTCTTGAACCTCAGCAGCGTGAGTAGCTCTGTGATGTTTGTGCAGAAGCTCAACCCCGCAGGCCAAATGCTTTGGACGACGATACCGGAGGGCAATGCAGGCAGCTATCTCTATGCGGTGACGACCGATCCCAAAGGTGATGTCTATGCCGTCGGGACGGTGAATGGCTTGATCGACATGAATCCCGGTCCAGGAAGCTATCTGCTCAACAGCGGTGTGGGCGAGGCTGGTGTGATTTGGAAATTGAGTCGGTCGGGGGCCTTTCGGTGGGCAGGGGTGCTCCCCTGCACGACCAATACTTCAGAACTCTATGAAGTGCGTCAAGACAACTACGGAAGTGTCTATTTGGGAGGCACGATCGTTGGGACTTGTGACATCGACCCGACGCCTGTCACTCAGATGGTCCCCACCGTCGGAGGTCAAGTTGGCGTGATCATTCGGTTGGATACGGCGGGGAGCCTGATTTGGACTCGGAAAATTGGCAACCTTGGTGGTGAGGCCGTCGAATCGATCTCCGCCGACAGGGGAGGCGATCTCCTGCTCGGTGGCGCATTTGGAGACATCGTCGATTTGAACCCTGGCTTGGCTACCTACAACCTCATCGCAGGCTCGATCAACAACCTCTTCATCGCCAAGTGGAGCAATTGCATGCCGGCTTCGCAGACCATTGCAGTTTCAGGTTGCGGCTTGGTATCGGTCAATGGCCAAAATTATTCCAGCTCAGGCACCTACACCCAGCAATTGATGACTTCGCGCGGTTGCGACTCCCTGCTCACGGTGCAGGTCACGGTGACCCAACCCAGTGCCTTGAGCATGAGTCAGGCGAGCTGCGACTCATTTGTGCTCAACAATGTCACTTACGATTCCTCTGGCACCTACACGCAATTGCTCACCAATGCGTTCGGGTGTGACAGCCTGATCACGCTCCAGCTCACGGTCTCGGCATCTGCTGCCATCAGCATCGTCGATACTGCTTG
Organism: Bacteroidota bacterium; assembly: GCA_031375795.1. GTDB lineage: Bacteria > Bacteroidota > Bacteroidia > J057 > JADKCL01 > JADKCL01. The sequence goes on along the minus strand of JANMIM010000581.1, from coordinate 6,678 downwards.
CACCAGCTATGTGCTCAACAACCAGACATACGCTGCGAGTGGCACCTACACACAGCAACTCACCAGCATCGCTGGTTGCGACAGCATGCTCACATTGCACTTGACGATCCTGTCTCCCAGCGACACGGTGCTTCAAGAGTCCGTTTGCCATGCCTTCCTGCTCAATGGCCAAAACTATACCTCATCTGGGACATACCTGCAGACGATCCCCAACGCTGTCGACTGCGACAGCACGATCACATTGCATTTGTCAGTGAATGAGACCGATAGCACCTTGCAATTGACTGCTTGCGACAGCCTCTCCCTCAATGGGCAGCTCTTTTCAAGCACGGGTACCTACCTCCAGGTAATTCCCAATTCGGTAGGCTGCGACTCGCTGATCACATTGCAATTGACCGTGTACCAGACGCCAAATGCGAGCATATTACAGCAATCAAATAGCCTCGTCGCTGCGCCATCGGGCGCCCTTTACCAATGGTTGCGGTGCGACAGTGATACGGTGGCGATTTCCTTCGCGACGGGGCAGACGTTTGTGCCGACCCAAAGTGGTGGATATGCCGTGGTAGTGAATGCAGGTGGATGCATCGACACCAGCAATTGTGTGTCGGTGACCGTGGTGTCCAGCCTACCGGAGGTGCCGATTGGCCTGTCGCTTTACCCCAATCCCAACGATGGTCGATTTCACCTGCATCTCATGGGTCAGACCGAGGACCGCTATGCCATCACCGTTTTGGATGCATTGGGCCGCGAGGTCTGGGCAGGATCGATTGTGGATGGAGAGGACAAGGCAATTGAGCTTGGTTTTCTCCCCAATGGCCTTTATTCCCTACAATTGTCGCAGCCTGAATCGGTGCATGTCCAGCGGTTTGTCAAGCAATGATACGCACCAGGGTGCCCGTGCAGCCATTGCCCACCACATCCCACGCTGAGCCACAGTCCATCCCCCGCCCTTTACCAAAAATTAGCTGTGCTGATCTGAAGTTTCACTAAATTGCGACCCGTTTTAAGGAGGCTTGCCAATCGGCAAAATCCTCCCAAACGTGTCTCAATGTGAAGGAAAAGGCTCCTACAAATTCATACAGCATGGAATCCACGTCGCATCATACGCCAGCCATCAAGGATATTTTTGTCGCCAACGAGATCGGTCGCCTACGCAAGCTGCTGATCCACAGCCCCGACGGCGGCATCGGCAAGATCATCCCCAGCAAATTCAATGCCTGGCTCTACGACGACACGGTGCAGCTCACCCGCATGCAAAAGGAGTATGACCAGTATGTGAAGATCCTGCTTTGGTTTCTGGATCCCGAGGTGATGCAGCGCTATGACAAGACTGGCAAGGGCGATCGCCAGGATTTTTTCAAGCCCACGAGCCCGCACTTTCACAACAGCGAGCGCGTGGTCGAGGTGCAGCGCCTCATGGCCAACATTCTCAAGGACAAGGATGTGCGCACCCGCATGATCGTCGCCATCTCTGCATTTGAGGGACTGAGCCGCGAGATCCAGGAGGAGCTGGAGCAGATGGAGCCCGAGGACCTCGCCAAGACATTCATCTCAGGTTTCATCTCCTACGAGCCCGAGGGCAGCGAGCGCAAGGTGCGCGGCAGGCACAAAGTGAAGAAGAAAATGAAATTCATCTTCCCACCCGTCCCCAACTTCGTCTTCACCCGCGACATCGGCATCACGATCAAGGACCACATCCTCGTGAGCAAGCTCGCCATGCCCGCCCGCAAGCGTGAGTCGCTGCTCATGAAGTATGTGACCTACTACGGCCTGCTCAAGGACAACCGCAAGCGCATCATCGAGATCACCGAAGACAGCGATTTCTTCCTGGAGGACGAGGACGTGCAAAAGTTCAAGCGCATCTCGATCGAGGGCGGCGACATCATGATGATCAGCCCCAACCACCTCATCGTCGGTTGCAGCGAGCGCACCACGGCGAGCGCCGTGGACGGCATCATCCACCGCATCTTCTCGATCGAGAGCCTGGGTATCGAAAGAATCTCCATGGTCAAAATCCCGCAGGAGCGCACGGTGATGCACATCGACACAATCTTCACGCAGGTGAGCCGCAGCGCTTGGGTGATGTTTGGGGAGTATTCCGAGATCCACAAGCGCAAGCGGGGAGAAGAGAAGGTCAATTTCTCGACCGAATTTTCAGATGCCCCAGAGGAGCACACGACGATGGTGCTGCAGTTTAGCAAGCCACGCTCGGTGCCCTACAACAAGAATGGAGAAGGCATTGTGCGTGAGGAATTGCCTGGCTTGGAGACCCTGCTGCACCGCATCAGCATCGAGGACTTTGGCGTCGCGCCCGAGGACGTGCGCGTCGTGTACAGTGGTGGCGGCAGCGACTACTTCCCCTTTGACGAGCGCGAGCAATGGACCGACTCCTGCAACGTCTTGGCACTCAAGGAGGGCGTCGTGCTCGGCTATGACCGCAACGAGCGCACAGCTGCCGAGTTTGAGGAAGTGCTGGACTACGACGTGATCACGGCTGAGGAGCTTTTGAGCCAGTTTGAAAACGAGGAGCGCAAACCACAGGACGTGACCAACACCTTGATTTTGCTTCCATCGTCAGAATTATCCCGTGCACGCGGTGGCTCGCACTGCATGTCGATGCCCTTGCTGCGCGACGCGGGCTTCTGAGAGGGGCATTCTGACGGTCACGATGCTTGAAAATCGAGGGATGGTCTCGCTAGATGATTCTCCCCTGCGAGTCTCACTTTTTCGCGCCTGACGATTTTTTTTGTCCTTCATGGACGACACGCTTTTCATCCACCTTGAGCTGCCGTTCGACCTTCTTTACGTCTTCGAATGCCGGCAATTCCTCGGGTTTGACGCCGCGCTCCTTGAGCATCTTGCGCACCGCCAAGTTGTTGTCGACATGTTCCTTGGAGATTTGGGATTCTCCCTTGAGATCCTTGTCCACCACATTGTGGCTCGTCAATTCCGTGGCGAAGTCTTTGGCCTTGATGGTCAAGGTCGGCAAGAAATCCGCGAGTGGACGATTGGCCGGGATGCTGAGTTTGGTTTTCATGTCGCTCGTGGAGTTTCCTCCAAACAGGGCTTGATCCCCTTTGGAGCGAATGTTGGCAAACCCCTTTTCGTCCACTTCCCGCTCGTAAATGATCGCTGAGAGCTTTTTCTCGGACTTGGACAGTTTTTCCCTGGCCGCGACGCGGGCTACATCTTGGAGGCGCTTCTCGACGATTTCCTGCTTGCGGGTCTGTACCGCAAAATAGGTCTGGGCAAATGCGACTGGGCTTTTGGAGGCGTCCCCATTCTGCGCAATCAAGTAGCATGCATACCGCGTGAGGGCAATGTCTTCGATTTCTCTTTCGGCCCCTTTTGCGAGCGTGATCATTTTCCTGACGTCAAGAAAATGATCTGAAACCGCAGAATCGACGTTTTCACATGAAATCTTGGCTTTGGACACCACCTTCACAAAGTTTTCCCACTTGGAATAGCCGAAGATTTCCTGCAATTCACGGGCACTCCAGCACTCAAGGCCATGGTAGAGGTAACAAGCTTTTTCAAACTTGTCAAACAGTTCGATGATTAATTCTTGTTTCATAAGGCAAAATTAACAACAATATTTGCATTATGAAAACATTTGAAGAAAAAATAGGCACAAAATTAGCAAAACGATACTGAACGGTCGCATTCCCAGCACCTTTGGAAATGCGACCGTTCATTTTGCCCCTACTTCGGAAATGACCAATCAGCGCACTATGATCTTTCCGGATTTGGAGCCCCCCAAGGCAGACTCGGCCTTGTAAAAATAAACCCCCTTCGCGGCAAGGCTCAAGTCGATCACCACCTCATTGGCTCCAATATCCGCGCGGTGCACCAGTTCCCCCAGCACATTGCGGATTTCCACCATCGATAGCGCCGTCTCCCCCCTGACGGTGAAGCGGCCATTGTTGGGATTGGGATAGACCTCGATCCCCAGCTGATTATTGCAGCCTGCGGTGAGTACCTTGGAATACAAGACCCTGCCATCGACATCCGTCTGCTTGAGGCGATAGGTCGCGACACCCCAGATCGGGGTGCTGTCTTTGAAGAAGTAATCGATCGGCTGATCACTGTTGCCGGCGGCCCTTACCTTCCCGATTGCTTGGAAATTCCGGCCATCGCTGGCGCGCTCCACCGTGAAGTCTTCGCTGCCGAGCTCTGAAGACGTCGTCCAAGCGATCTCTACATTGTCGTTGCGGCAATCTGCACTGAAGCCCTGCAAACCCACCGGCAAGGAAAGCACCATATCGGTTTCCCAGATCCCACGTCCATAAGTGCCTGCACGTAGTTTCATCGTGGGGTAAAAAACCTGCAAATGATTCACAACGACATTGGGCAAACCCGTGTTGAAAGAGGTCCAATCGGCAGCAGCGGCATCGCGGAAAAACACGCCAAAATCAGTCCCGATGTACACCGCATCGTTGCTACCCTCGACGTAGGTGATGCAGTTCACAGGCACATTGGGCAGGCTCAATCCCGAATAATTGCTCCAAGTGGTGCCACCGTCGGTGGACATAAAAACCTTGTTTCCTGCAGAATACCCCGAAAGGCAGACATAGACCCTGTTGGGATCGGAGGTACTCACGTCGATGTAACTGATCGCGGCCAAGTTAGTCGGTACGCCAGCCGTGATCAATGACCAAGTCGTGCCGCCGTTGGTGGAGGTAATGATGTCGCTCATGTTTGCGGTGTAAATCCGATTTGTATCGGCTTTGGTGATGCCCATCGATCTGATCTGGTCCAAAGTACCCGCCGACAAATTCACGTAGCTCCCTTGCAAGCCTGCAGCATACGATTTTTTGAAGCCACCGACGCAACCCGCATACATCGTATTGGGGTTGAGCGGATTCATCTTCAAGGGTGGGTTCCACAGCATTTGACCTGGCGAAGCAGAGACAAAATTTGCGCCGCCATCAATGGACTTTTTCACCGCTCCCAATTGTGCGATGACGTACATCGTACGGGGATTGGTGGGATGGTAAACGGGTTGGAATCCATCGCCGGCATCCAGCTGTAGCAGACTTCCGGTCGGACCTGATCTGCGATTGGTTCCATTGTCTTGTGCACCAAAGAGGATGGTATCCGGACTGACAGGGTGGCTGGCAATTTTGTAGATTTCAGCGATTTGGAGGCCGTTACTAATGTCGACCCAGGTCGTGCCGCCATTGGCAGAGACAGAAATCCCAGCATCGTTCAGCATATAGATTTTGGTTCCTCCGGGCTCATAAACCAATCGTTTTACATCGGGGTGAACATAGTTGGGCACTGCGGCATTGTTCCAAACCGATGAAGCCGCCCAGGAGGTGCCACCATTGATGGATTTTGCAGAGGTCATGCCACCTACAAATACCTCCAACGCATTGGTTCTAGAGACCCCGATGGCGCGATCGACATAGCCGTAGGGCTGGGCGATGGCATCGGGGCTGCCCATGGTCACAAAGCTCGTGCCGCCGTTGACCGAGCGCTTAAATACTGAAGGCGGGCCCCAGAGATAAATGTAATTGGTGTCTGCTGGGGTCACAGCTAGCGTCACGCGACCAGCTTGGGAGCTGTTGGGATAACCCCCACCCTTGTAGGTCCAGGTCACACCATTGTTGTTGGAGCGCCACAAGCCGAGGCCGTCGGTGGCATAAGCAACATTGTGATTCTGCGGATTGAACTCAATGCTGTAAAAGAAATTTGCTTGCCGCAAGGTCCAGTTCACCCCCCCGTCAATGGACCTCCATATTCCTGTGTTTGCGGCCAAGAGCATCACATTGGGCGTGACGGGATCCATGATCAATTGCTGTGGAATAAACTGCTGGGATTGAATGGATGGCATGCCGACGACATTCCACGTGAGGCCAGCATCGGTCGATTTGAAGATGCCAGCACTGTAATGGCCTTGCTTCAGAACGCCTGTGATCACAAATCCAGTATAGTTGTCCCCGGTTGCCAGGTAGATGTTGTTGGGATTGCTGGGGTCGATCACAATACTCGTAATGCTCAGCGAAGGCAATTGGTCGGTATTGAGCACATTCCAAGTTTGGCCCGCATCCATGCTTTTCCAAACGCCACCACAAGCAGCTCCGATGTAGAGAATATTGGTATTGCCTGGCTGGAATGCCATACAATTGATTCGCCCCATCCCACTCAGTTGCCCCACGGGCGCATTGGGAGATGTGAGATTTACCCAGTTGGCGGATGCCGTTTTCCCTGAAGCGTTGCCTGCATTGTCCTGCGCTTTGCGCAATGCAAATTGTTCATATTCCGCCAACACCATGTCCACCCTGGGAAATTCGCCAGTCGGATATACACGTGGCTCATTGAACCACTCCCAGCGCTTGAAACCATTGTACCCTTTGAATTTGGGCTTGTCCTCGCCCTCGCAGCGCTCGGTTTCCTGTGCCCAATAATCCTTTTCAAACGCCTGAAAGGCCTTTTGAAGGTCGTAAAAGTTGTACACCTGATCACGTGCCTGCTCAGGGCTGGGCTTGAAAAAGGGTTCCTCCATCCATTTTTGCGCGAAGCTCAAGGAAAAAAGGAGAATGAAGAGAGGAGCAAGAAAAAGACTTTTGTGATTCACTTTCATAATTCTTGAAAAAATAGAGGACAATGATTGCCACGAATCGGTGGCACAAAACAAAGCAGTTGTTGGGTCACGTCACGATTGCCGATGCCGAC
>JANMIM010000553.1:0-1506 GCA_031375795.1 Bacteroidota bacterium | reverse complement strand
CCACAAAATAGCCAAAGTGGGAAAATCGAAATCGAAGATTCGATTCTGAAACACTTTCCATGCCCTGACAGATCGGAATTGAATTGTCAGTGAGTGGTGTCTGTTTCACAGTTGAACATTTGAAGACATGGTGGGAATTATCCCCCCGAAAATGCCGCCAAGTGGGAGATTCTGTGCAAAATTCGGAAAACTTACCCTTCAAAATCGTCCACAAAATAGCCAAAGTGGGAAAATCGAAATCGAAGATTCGATTCTGAAACACTTTCCATGCCCTGCCCCTACCATATATTTCTGGAAATCAGATATTTGTGGCAAACGTTAGATCCTAGCAGGGCCAGCCCTGTCGGCGATTTGCGCCCATAGGTATATCCTACGTCCCCTCACATTATCCAGAATGGAGCTATCTAGCCTCGCACAAGGCAAAAAAAAGCGCGACCCAAGGGCCGCGCTTGAAAAATCTTTGTGAAACAGATGACCTAGATGTCCTCCAGCATCTTGCGGGACGGGCGGTCATCCACCGGTGCCCCTGATTCAGGATCCAATGGTTTTTGCTCCGGCGGGGTTTCCTTCTTGAGCTCGACCTTGGGCGGCTCCGGAGTCACCGGGGTCACTGGCGTAGCAGGGGTATTGGATTGGCCCATCATCTCTGCCTTCATCTGGGCCACAAGCTCGGCGGCCTTGATCTTGCGGATCTCGGCATCGCTCAACGCTAGCCGTTCCTTTTCGCTGGGCAGGGAGCTGGTCGTGGAGATGCCAGAGGAGTCCAAGGCCATTTCCATCTTGGCCTCAGAGACGGCAGATTCCTGGTTCAATCGCTCTACCCAGACATCAGTATCGTCGTTCTCATTGGCTGATGTGATCGAAACCACGGCATCGGTCAGCGTCTTTTGACGCTTGTGTTCCTTGACATCTTCCAGGAATTGCTTCCGCTTGCGGAGGTCATCTTTGTAGGCCTCCTTCATCTTGGCGCGTTGTTCCTCGCCAGAAAGTCTTTTTTCAGCCATTTTCGCTCTTCGTTTAGACCAATTCGAAATTTCGGGATGCCACCTTCAAGGACGATGCTCAGGTGGTCTTGTTCAGGTCGGTATTGGTGTTGGTATTGGTGCCAGCCTCCACATTGTTGCGGCCACCGCTATCCATGCCCATTTCCAGTTTGAATTGGTTCACCAACTCCTGTGCACGCAGTTTCTCGGCATCCTCCTCGAGTTTGAGACCCTCGGTATCCACGCTGTCGAGCGCCATTTCCATGCGGGCCTCGTTTTTGGCCGTCTCCTCGTTCACGCGCTGCAGCATCTCGTCGTGGGTCTGGTCTGAACCGCCCGTCTCAAATTGCTCCATCGTGTCGGCGATGCGTGCCTGCCACTTGGCGCGTTCGTGGGCGCGCAGGGCCTCACGGGCCTCCTCGATCTTGCGCTCTTTTTCCTTCATGAAGGCTTTTTTCACCTCCAGGGACTTCTCATAAGCCCTTTGGGAAACTTCACGCTGTTCTTTCACCTTGGCAAGGTT
>JANMIM010000534.1:0-2911 GCA_031375795.1 Bacteroidota bacterium | reverse complement strand
CCACAAAATCGGTAGCTTGGTCGTTGGACAACGAATCTTTGGGTACACGAAGACTATTTGCTTTGGCTGGCCCTGCCATCGATGCGCTGTCAAATGGTTTTGTGCTATTCATCGATGAACTTGACAACCACTTCCATCCCTTGCTCAGCGAAATGCTTGTCGAACTCTTCAACGATCCCACTACGAATCCACTCAATGCGCAACTTATTTTCACAACTCACGACGTCAGCTTACTCAACAAGGAGAATTTCCGACGCGATCAAATATGGTTTATAGAAAAAAACCAAAATGGCGCTTCTCGACTATTTCCGCTTTCTGCATTTGATAAGAAGCATGTCAGATGGGATACTCCATTTGACAAATGGTATATGTCTGGAAAGTTTGGTGCCACTCCACTGATCGGTGAATTTGACATTCGACCACTGTGAGGCGTCGGCAACATGCTCTCGAGCGCGTCAAGGATCGTTGGTTGATCCTCTGTGAGGGGATCAAAACGGAGCCCAACTACTTCAATGCCATCAAAAATGACTTACAATTTGCGCGAAATTTAGCGGCAACGAGAATCGTGATCCATGAAACCAGAATCAATACTGCAAAGGAATTGGTCAAGCTGGCACTGGAAATGAAAAAGGAAGCGGAGAAAGATCGAAATCCTTATGAGGAGGTTTGGGTGGTAGTGGATCGGGATGGCTACTCGAAACATCCGGAATCATTTGATCGGGCGAAAGCCACAGGAATCAAAATCGCATTTTCGAGCACTTGCTTTGAATATTGGTATTTGCTCCATTTTGAGTATTCGACAGGTGGCTTTAGCGATTGTGATGCTGTGATCAAGAAGCTCAAATCACACCTTCCAGAATATGGAAAGCAGCAAAACCATTATCCGATCCTGAAACCCAAGACGAAAACCGCCCTCACAAACGGGGAAAAAATCATGCATCACTGGAAACAAATCGGCGAGGGCCCGATCTAGACCTTCAATCCCTATTCAAATGTTGGGGAGCTGGTCCAACGTCTCATGGATTTGTGAGAGGTTCCAAGACCGAGACATTCCATTCCCCTCACTCCACCTTCGTCACCTTCACCTTCAATGAGACCACTTGCCCGGCGTTGCTGAGTTCGTAAAAGAAGCTGCTGCCCTTGCCTTGGTAGTCGATTTTCCAGCGGCCGAGGAGGTCGCTGTTGTTAAAAAAACCGCTGTCGACGTCGTAAAGAATCAAATTGATCGGGTCGCCCTCGCTCAGGTGCAGGGTGGTGGAGCCTGGTATCCCCGAGAGGCTGTTGCGGTTGTATTCGCTGGCATAATATTGGTCTTCGCCCACCGCAAACAGGTACTGCAATTCAGGCATTTTGCTGCTGATAGGGATGATTTCTGAATCGTAATTGGCGTCGATCATTTCCAGGGATTCGAGGCCGACCAAGTATTTGAGGTCGGCGGGCTTCACGATGCTGACTTTGCCGGTGCCGACGACCGGGAACTTGGTCTTGAGATTGACATCGCTCACCATCAAGGCAAATTTGAGTTGGTGGCTGCCAGCAGGGAGGTTGAGCAGGTGCAGGGGAATAAACAGGCTGCCATTGGCGACGAGCTCGTCTGGGCCCGGCAGATGGCCGTCTTGCAAGTGGGAGGAGCCCGCGCCTTGGGTGGGCGCACGTTCAGGCGCGATCACGAGCTTGCCATTGGCATCAAAAATGGCTGCGTAGAAAAAATACTTGCCCATCTCATGGTTGCGCATCACGCCCGAGAGCTTGAAAGCGCAGCTGTACTGTACGGCGATGCCGCTCACGCCATCCTTTTTGGTTGCAGCCGCCACGACGGTTTTGAGGATAAAGCCTTGCTCCTCAAAATTGTACTTCGGTGGAATGTTGAGCAGCATTTTCTGTGCGTAGATTTCCTTGGGCCCACCCTCGGCTCCCAGCAACAGCACCACCACCTCGGCCTCCCCCGGCCCATCCATCGCGATGGCATAATAATTTCCAAACAGCTCCAAGGCCGCTCCCGGCTTGCCCTCCAGCGTTCCATTTTGAATCCTCGCCGTTTTGTCTGGGACATCAGCATCCTTGCGGGAATCAAAAAGCACCTTGCCGGCACCATTGCGCAGCAACCAGGCGATCTCGTATTGATCTTCCAACGATTGCTCGCGGTTGTATTTGTAGCCGACATCGGCCTTGATGCGCATGCCGAGATTGTTGGAGGAAAACTCCTTGGCAGCATAATCGATCCGGAAATTGCTGATGGTGAAGCCCTGCTCGTTGAGGTTGTGCCGCACGATTTTCTGGTGGGTGAAATTCAACGGCGAACGATGGCAATCGGTATAGGTGCCATCGTCGTTGGAGAGGGAAAAAATGATCTCGGCACGCTGTGGGCCACTTTCCAGGGGGATCGACAAGTAGGGAATAAACACCTCATTCCCGACAGACAGCATTCCTTTTTTCCCTTTTACCGTTTGCTCAGTGCCCCGTATCGGCTGCGTATACAAGTCTGCGTCGGTCGAGCGCAGTATCACCGAGCCATTTTGCTCCACGCGATAGCTCAATGCAAACTCTCGTTTGAAAAAATCCTCCTCCACCCATGAAAATCCAACATCAAACTTGAGCGACAGACCCGTGAAACCATTGCTGGAATTGGTCGCATTTTCCTGCAATGTGATTTTGGAGAATACAACTTTGCGTTCCGTCCCTTGCGCAAGCAGATTGGCAGCCAGCAAAAATCCACAAAGGAAAAATGCTCCGAGTGGACGAAGGATTGCGCGAAACTTGATTTTCATTGCGGAGAAATTAAGGATTGGGTTTGGAAACAAAGGCGTCGACGTCGTCTGAATCTCGCGGATCCAGGATGCGCAAGGTCTCGAGGGTCGCTGCCACGGTCGCATAAGTCGGCGCCAATACCCAACCAATGAAGGGAATGAGC
>JANMIM010000520.1:0-2213 GCA_031375795.1 Bacteroidota bacterium | reverse complement strand
GGGCACATGCTCTCCGAGCAGCGCGACGAGCAAGACCATGCCGAGTCCCAATCGTGCACGGGACTTGAGTCGCTGCCAGAGGCCCACGCCCTCGAGATTGGCCAGCACCCAGACCGCACCGATGAACATGACCAAGTCCATGAAACGTGTGGGACAGCGATTTTCATTCCACAGCGGGATGAAGTGCGTGAGCGAAAACGGGCCATAGAGCCACCGGCCGCCACCCCAGCGCAACACCGGCATCGTGTACAGCAGGCACGGGACGCAGGTGACCAGCAGCCATGGCAGCGCCAGCCCGAGCCGTTTCACCAGCCGATACACGACAAGACCCAGCCCAAGCAACATGAAGGCATATCCCGAAAACAGCACCCGCCCGACGTCGAAGCCCGGAACCGCGGTAACATTGGCGCCTGGTGTGAAAAAGAGGCTGCCGTAGAGCTGCGACACGGGATGTGGGTAGAAAAGGTTCTTGACCGAGCCACTGTAATAGAAACTCGCATTGTCCTGAAATCCCCAGCGCAGCATCCATTGCGTGGCCTGGTCGGATAGGATGAGCAGCAACAGCAAGACCCCAGCCTGCCAGTACCATTTGCGACGCGAGAGTCCGGCACGGTAGGCGATCACCAACAATAGGATCGTTGCATAGATCACCAAGAACCCACCCAAAATGAGGTCGTGGAGAAAAGTGACGCACGAGAGCAAGGCAAACAGCGCCGCCCAAGGCCACCGAAACTCCATGAAGCGGTCCTCGAGAAAGATGCGTGGCAATGCGCGGTGCAGGGCATAGAGGGCAAAAGGGAGGGAGGCCGCAAACATGAGATTGGCATGGCCATACATCAGGTGGGCCGAGCGACCCATCCAAAAAGTCCCGAGGGCCCCGACAATGAAAGCCAGGCTGTCGCTGCGAACAAAAAGCCGCGCAAACAACCATCCGCCCAAACCCATGAGAATGTATTCCAGCAGCAGCACATAGTTGAGGCCCGTGGTCGTATTGCGCATGGCTTGTGCCATGAGCGATGGCAATGGCATGTTGGTGTTCAGGGCCAAGCCATTGCCGTGTGGGAAGCACTGCAGGTGGGTATAGGTGTAGGCCGTGCCATTTGCAATGCAGTTTTGCAGGTGGTAGGGATTGAAGTTGTAGGAGCCATCGCCATTGTCTGCGATGTTGGCGATGAAGCCCTCGGAGGCGCGCCAGGCAAGCGGCCGCGTGAATGCCACCGTCAGCAAGGCGTAGCCGAGCAAGATCAGCACTGCCTTCAACCAAGGCCTGCCGGCCGCCACGGGGTTGAGGTCGTCGGGTTGGGCGAAGGTCATGGTAGGAAAATACCTTGAGTCGAGATGCTGATCGGAGTCACCTCGGCAATTTAGGTGTTTTGTGCGGAACAATGGGAAGTGTGGGGACGGTGCGATGGGCAATCGATGAGCCAAATGTGTCCGGTGTCGGTGAATCAGGCGGCAGGATGCCTGCAAGCGTGGATGTGCCGACCCAAATCAAGCTTGGCCGCATCAAGCTGGTGCTTGGATTGGTCAATCCAAACCATCGAGGGCTTGCAGCTACATCAAACGCTGCAAAAGGGGGAAGAAAATTGCCTGAATGCCCGAATTTCAGTCGATTTGTAAATTTGGGCACTGGGAAGTCTCGGCAACGATGAATTTTCCCGATATTCGATTCCAAATCACAATGAAAATGGCAAAGTCACCCGAGGATCAAATCAAAGACATGGTCGCCAACTTGCAAAAGACGACCGGCAAAGGCATCGAGGAATGGAAAGCCGTCGTGCAGGCATCCGGCCTTCAGAAACATGGCGAGATCGTGAAAATGCTCAAGGAGCAGCATGGCGTCACCCACGGCTATGCGAACATGATCACGCATGCGGCGCAGCAGACGCATGCCTCTGCGCTCGTGGCGCAAGGCGAGGACCTCAGCGTGGAATGGTTTGCAGGCGACAAGGCCGCCATCAAACCCTTGTATGACCACGTGATGGCCTTCATCCTGTCCCTGGGCAGCGACATCGAGCAGTCACCCAAGAAGGGGTACATGAGCCTGCGCCGCAACCGCCAATTTGCCTGCGTCGGCCCGTTCACGAAGGCAAAGATGGACTTGCAGATTCACCTCAAGGGCCATCCCGGCACAGATCGCCTCAAGGAAGTGAAGGCCGGCATGACGAGCCATGTCGTGAAGATCGGCAGCATCGCCGAGGTCGATGCCGAGG
>JANMIM010001404.1:0-2410 GCA_031375795.1 Bacteroidota bacterium | reverse complement strand
CACGCTGCTGACATTGATCTGGAAACCGCCAAAGTCGGCGGCGCCGTTGCCGTCGACCTGCACATAATAGGTTGCGCCGGGCGTGAGGCATTCCAGCTCCACTTCTGAATCGAGGTCAAAGAGCAGCGTGATGTCGTCGTTGCTGCCCAACTCTGTGAGGTTGCCCCAGACGGTGCCAGGGCAGGGGGATGTCGTGGCACCATAGACCGCGATCTCTGTGTCGAAGCTCGTGCCGCCGTAGTTGGTGCTCACGATCACGTGGCCAGAGGCCGGCGCCACAAAACTGTACCAGACCGTGTTGGAGGGTGAAATCGAGCCCGAGGCGGGGTCTACTTCGCCACCTTGCACCGTGGCGCAGGTGTTGTTGCCATTGGTCGTCGTGCCGAGCACGAGCGCCTGGGCGTTGCAGATGTCGTTGTTGGTGGGGGTGGGGGACAAAAAGCCGGTGGTGGTGACCGTGAAGTTCACGGATCCCGTGCTGGCCCCTGCTGCGATGGTCAAGGTATAGTTGGCGCTGCTGCCAGGTGCTGGAATTGCAAAATTCCCGCAGATGTCTGTCTGGCAGGATTGACTCACGACGCAGGCCGAGCCATCGTCCTCAAACGCACGAAAGCACACGTTGACCGTGGCTGGCAAGGAACAGACGTAGGGAGCACTGGTGTATTGGACGTTGGGTGGGTTTGTGAAGCAAATCCCTGCGGCCGGGTAGGTCGTGAAGCCCTGCCCTTCGATGTTCACCCGCCACTGCGGGTCGGGCGAGCCACCAATGAAGCCGTCGGTGCAAGTCGTGCTACACGAGCCGGAATTGACCGTCACAGTCACGACCGCCGCCGCATGCACCGACCCTGCCACACAGTAGAGGATCAATCCAAGCAATGGCAATAGCGTATATAATCTTTTCATACTCAGTCAAAATGAGGGTTTGGAAGAAGATTTTGACTTGGGATTAGTCTTTTTTGATCGATTTCAAGTAGTCGGCCTCCTTGAGATCGGGCTCGCCCTTCTTGCTCATGCAGCTTTCTTCCGGTACGCGGGTAAATGTCTGATTGGCCTCGATGGCATAAACTGTTGCAGGCTGACCGCGCTGCGCGAGGTCGCTGAAGATCACATCCAATGTGTTGTGGGTGTTGTCGATCGTGAAGTTGCAATTCTTGCCCTTGATGTCAAAGTCCTTCACCTCAGCGTGTTTGGTAATCTCGGTTTTGATCAATTCCACGTCGGCGGCGGTGTGCACGCTGTCCATGATGAGCGTGACACTGGATACGGTGATCCGCTGGAGCGAGGTGCCACCTTGGGCAAAAAGGACAAAGGGAGCGCACAAAAGCACTAGCATGAAGAGCTTTTTCATACAATTTGAAGATAGCATAATACTACGTTTAAGAATCACATGATTACCTACTGGATTTGAAGTTAGGTATTTTTTCGGAATTCCTAAACTTCTGCCCTCGCCGCTCGTTGTCTATATCTGTTCATTCAGGTCGATTTCGGCCCAAAAGCCATTGCAGGACCCGTTTTCGATCCCGCCAACCTGTGGAAAAGTGCTTACAAAGTGCTGATTTTCATGGACAAAGTCATTCCGTGGTGTCCATTCGGTCAGATTCTGGTTCGCCCCAACCCAAAAAATGAAAAAAACAGGTGGACTTGTGAACGCTGCAGGTTCCCCACACGATTTCTTACCCTTTTTCTTGGATCGATTGCTGCCGTTCACCGTGATCCTTGAATTCTGCGGGAAGGCCCATGGGCTTCATCGCCGTGGAACTGTTGGCGGAATCGGCGCATCCGGAAACAGCGCTGCCCCGACCATGCGATCGGGGCAGCAGCTCATTTCATGCAAACCAGTCGGCAGGATTATTGATCCCACCAGACCTTGGAGGTGATCGATCCGACAGCGGGCACATTGGCACCGTTGAAGAAACGCTCCGACTGCGGATAGGGCAGACGACGGGGGATTACATCGCCCGTGACATTGTTGGCGCTTGGCGTCAGGTGCGGGAAGCCCGTGCGACGCCAGTCATTGAAGACTTCTGCATCCAGGTACATCGCGACATACTTTTGAACCATGATCTTCTCCAGCGTGATGGTACCGCTGGTATAGCTAGCTTCATTGGCAATGAAGGCGGAGTCGGTTACCCCATAGCGGTCCAAAGAAGCCATGACGCCTTCGTTATGGGCAGCTGCGGCGCGTGGCAGATCGCCCGATTGAAATGCCGCTTCGGCCTCGATGAACTTCTGCTCCATGTAGGATCCATAGAAGTAGGGGGACTCTGGGCTCGTGAAGTACGGTCCCAACCACTCGTTGTCGACATCGTAATAGACATCGTGGCGTGGGTCGCCCATTGCAGTCATCGTGTCCAAGATAAATGCCTCAAACACGATGTCGCCACGCTGATCGTTGTATTGGAACCAAGGC
>JANMIM010000518.1:0-3996 GCA_031375795.1 Bacteroidota bacterium | reverse complement strand
GCCTGCCGCGATGCGCGAATTGCTGGAAGACCAAATCAACGAGGCCATTGCGCAATCGTTGGAAAAATCGCGTCGCGACACGCGGGAATGGGGCAAGCTGCCCGCGGGATTGCGCCAACATTTGCAGGAATTTGAGAATTCCCGCAAGCCTGTGGTGAATTGGAAGCGATTGTTGCGGATTTTTTCAGAGAGCAGCAGCCGCACCTACGTGCGCAGCACGCTCAAGCGTGCCTCCAAGCGCTACGGGACCACGCCCGGGATCAAGATCAAAAAGCGGCAAAAAATATTGGTCGCATTGGACACTTCGGCATCGATTTCGGAGGAGGATTTGACCGAATTCTTCAGCGAAATCTACCATATTTGGAAGCGCGGCGCCGAAATCTTCGTGGTCGAATGCGATGCCCGCATTGCGGCGACCTATCCCTATCGCGGCGCCACGCCCGCCACGGTCCATGGCGGAGGCGGCACCCATTTTGAAGCACCCATCCTGTACGCGAACACGCAATATTCCCCCGATGCCTTGATCTACTTCACCGATGGATTTGGCCCACTCCCCAATGTCAAGGCACGGATGCCGATCTTGTGGATGATCTCACGCGCAGGCTGCGCAGCGGGCCCCGAGCACTGCCAGGCATTTCCAGGCTTGAAGGTGAGGATGCATTGACAGGACGTGCCACGCGCCAGAAAATACCGCAGGACCAAATCGGAAAACGGATCCGCCGATCAACCCCACCAAAAAGCGGCGCCAATCAAGCAATACAAGCCGATCAAAGCGAGTCCCTCCAGCCAGATCGACTCACCGTCAAACACCACAAACGCACTCACGACGACTGTCAGTGCCAAGGCACCGAGCAGCATCGGCGTGAGCACAAACGACAAGATCGCACCACCCAGGAAAAACGAGGCCAAAACCAAGATCGGAAATACCCCGAGCGCGATCTGCAGCGAACTGTTGAGGATCACGCTCACGGCATAATCCATCTTGTTGCGCATCGCCAACTGAATGCCCACCAGGTTCTCGATGGCATTGCCAGCGATTGCCACGATGATGAGGCCCGCAAATACATCATTGATCCCCAATGTCTTCATCGCTGGCTGCAGGGCATCGACAAACCACTCTGAGATGAAAGCGGCGCCCACGCCGGCGGCTGCCAGTACGACCAAGGTCAGAGGCAATGACCAAGTCGCTTGATGTTCCTTCTCATCGGGATCTGCAACCACGACAGCTTTGTCCCGCTTGATGAAGAAATAGATGCCCGCCACAAAAATCACCAACAAGACAATCGCCACAAAAATGTCGAGCGAATCGATGTGTGCTGCCGCTGGGGTCTTGAACATCGTCGCCAAGGTCGGAATCGCCAAGGCTGCAAACGCCAAAATCATCAGGGTCGCCATCATCTTGGGCGGCTCGGAACGGAACTTTTGCGTGCCATTTTTTAGTCCGCCCAAGAACAGGGCCAAACCAAAGATCAACAGGGAATTGCCCAAGATGGACCCGATGAGGGCAGCCTGCACCACGCTCGCGAGCCCGGCACGCAAGGCAAAGATGCAGATGAAGAGCTCGGGCAGGTTGCCGAGGGCAGACTGCAAGATGCCCGTCGCACCCGGTCCCAAGCGGCCCCCGAGTTGCTCGGTCGCCGCACCCACGATCTTGGCGGTCAATGCCAAGGCGGCAGCCGACACGATGAATACCAAAAGCGTATTGGCCTCGGCATAATGCAAGGTGCCAGCAATGGCCGTGATGCCAATCGCAATGGAGAATAAGAGAATGTCCTTCTTGGTCATGCAACGTCAATTGAGTCCCGTGGGATGGAAAGCTGCGAAAATAAGGAGAATTTTGATTGCATCGGCTGCCAACTCGTCCCAGTTTGACAACCAACCCAAGCCCAAAACGGAGCCCACTGCTAGCCAAGCAACTAGGAAATCTCAGGCTCCGTGAACATCGATCCACGTTTGTAGTTGGCGTCGCTGAAGAGGCCGTGCAACTCGGCATCGATGCGCTTGACGATGTCGTACATGTCGTCGGGATTGTTCACAAAGTCGGCCTTGTTCACGTCCACGATCAGCAGCTTGCCGTCGCGGTAATCGGTGATCCAGCTTTCATAGTGGCGGTTGAGGTCCTCCAGGTACTTGATGCTGATGCTGGATTCATAGTCCCGGCCGCGCTTGCTGATCTGCTCGGTGAGCTTGGGAATGCCCGCTCGCAGGTAAATGAGCAAATCTGGCGGCTGAATGACCGTGGTCATCGACTTGAACAGCGAAAAATAGTTGTCAAAATCACGCTTGCTCAAGAAGCCCGAGTCGCGGAGGTTCAGCGCAAAAATGTAGGCATCCTCGTAGATCGTGCGGTCCTGGATGATGGTATTGGTCGCCTCACGGATGAACCGCACTTGGTTGAATCGGCTGTGCAGGAAAAAAATCTGCAGCGGAAACGACCACTTGGCCATGTCTTGGTAGAAGTCGCCCAGGTAGGGATTTTCATCGACCGCCTCAAAATGAGCCTCCCAGCCATAGTGCTTGGCCAGTTTGGTCACAAGTGTTGTCTTTCCAGCTCCAATGTTGCCAGCGATGGCGATGTGCAATCCCATGAAATTGATGTTTTCAAAGCTCAAAATAAGGCACAGCGACGCGGTCAAACTTGACATTTTATTCACATGGACTCCGCCGGAACCGCTTGCAAGCGGTTGCTCGCAGCCGTTTGCCGCCTCTGAAATCGGCTTCATTCGTTGCATTCACCAGCATCGCAGCCCCTGCAACCTGTGGATAATTGGGAGGCTGCCCCTGGGTCCCTCGTTTCCTTCGATTCGTCCACATTCCAAACCGCAGCCCTCAATACCACACAAAATCAATCGATTCCAATCGCCTGAATCTGAAAACAATAGGCATAACTCGCGTTTGCGGATCCTGGTTTGCACCCAAATTTTATCGTGGATAAGTTGGGATATCCCGCGCCAATTCTCTAGATTGGCTTCGTTTTACGCTCAGGCTTAACGGAATTAATGTCGAGCGTCCAAAATAGGTAAGTAGGCATCATGCATCTATTCAATAGACACGTTTGGCTAGTGGGCTGTTTCCTCCTATTGGGGTTGGCGGCGATGGGGCAGCCGAGCAAAGGCAAGGGCAGCGGGAAGGAATCGCTCAAGGACAAGTCCAACTTGACGATCGCAAAGGAGTACCTCAAGTATGAGGAATACCAAAAGGCGCTCCCCTATGTCGACAAATTGCTCGATGAGCAACCCGAGAATCCCTACTACAATTACTGGATGGGGAAATGCCTGTTTTTTTCCTACAAAAAAAACATGGCTTTGTCGCACTTTGAGAAGGTGAACAAGGTCAATCCGCAGGTCGACAAGGATTTCCATTATTACTATGCCCTCGCCCTGCACTACAACTATGACTTTGAGCGTGCACGGCAGGAATACCGCCTGGCCATCGAGGAATTTCGGCCCAAGTCTGCCAACTACGAGGCCATCGAGCGCCGCCTCACGCAATGCGACTATGCCGAGAAGCAGATGGCCAACAAAAATCAGGACTGGGAACGTGTCGTGATCGAAAACACCGGCCCCAACATCAACTCTGAATATGCCGAACACAGCCCCGTGATTTCGGCCAACGATTCGATCTTGCTCTACACAGCCCGGCGGCCCGAGTGCCTGGGCGCCGTTCCCAGCGAGCACTACTACGACGAGGACCTCTATGTCTCCTTCAAGCGAGGGGACGTCTGGTCCAAGGGGCTCAACATCGGTCGGCCTGTGAATTCACCCGGCCACGATGCCACCATCTCCCTCACGGCCGATGGCCGCACCCTCTACATCTACCGCCACAAGCAAGACGGCGGATTGTACGTGACCGATTTTGACACGCTTGGCAAGTCCTGGACAGAGCCCAACAAGGTAGAGCGCCCGCTCAACTCCAAGTATTACGAGGCTTGCATCTGTGTGAGCGCAGACGGCACCAAGCTCTTTTTCTCCAGCGAGCGGCCCGGCGGCTTTGGCG
>JANMIM010000506.1:0-4251 GCA_031375795.1 Bacteroidota bacterium | reverse complement strand
CTGGTAGCGACCCTGCTGGGCTGGGTCACGGCAATCCTCACTGGTCGCACGGGCTTTGATGACAATATGTTTTTGGAGGCGATGCTGCAAAACATGTTGCGCTCGGCAGATGCAGCCCTTCAAGGACAGCCCTATTACTATAGGATCATCTTGTTCTTTGGTCTGTCTCTCTTGTATTGTCTCATGGTGGGGATTCTGATCGGCATCCACTATTTAATGGCCAAGGCGCGTGTGCTCCCTACTGGAGAAATCGATCCACGAACGGGGCGCATCGTCGGTGAGCGCACACCGCGCAAAAAGCCAAGCACGCAAGATGCCAATGCCGACAATGGTTACCCCACAAAGTACAAGCGGCGGCATTTGCAAAATGAGGACCTAGATGCTGAATTGCCCTTGGAACCCGACAAATCTGGGCACCCGATCGGCATCAATGGGGCCATGCTGTTTGCCCTGGCACCCCTGTGGATGCTCGGGTCTGCAATCATTGCATTCTCAAGCAATGCCAACTCGATTGGATCAGGAGCTATCAGCAATGCTGATGCATTTAACGCATCCGAGCTTTCCTATTCAGGATTTTTGGTGGGATTTGTCTTGGCTTGGATGCTCGGCTATGCAGGCTACGCCTTCATCTTTTCGAAGGGAAAGGGCAATGCAAAGCCGCTGACTTGGATCGGTGCCGTCGTTGGCGTAGCCATTGCAGCCTATCTACTGTCCTTTGTCTTGGATCCCCGCAACGATAAGGGGCAGACAGCCAAAGTCGCTTTTGCTTTATGTGGTGCCATGTCGGTCATCGCCACGGGTCTTGGTGGCAAAATATTGCGCGAGTATTTTCTTGTGAATGAAGACCTCTACCTCACGCGCCTTCGAGAAGACGTGTCGCGCGCAGCAGCGAATATTGCAAGCCCCTGGTCGCCAGGCATTGAATACTACACTGCGGCACATACCCGCGATCAGGTTGAGGCGTTTGCAAACAATTTGGCCGATCTCCATTTCGATGATTTCAAGACCTTGGATGGCGAAAATGATTATTTGAGTCGCGTCGAGCAACCCAAATTTCAGGACTTGCAACTTGCGGAATACCGAAGTTCAGACCACAGATATTTCATCGAGCTGGTGAGCAAAATCGAGACGTTGAAGCGTAAGCTTTTGTCGATCAGAGAGCGCATCCAGCAATACCAGGGCCTTATCCAAGAAACCCGCTCCGGCAAACTCCCATGGCAGATTTCCTTGCGTGACCAAATCCATGCGTTGCGATGGCGCCGTCAAACGCTGCTCGACGATCTCGCCCGCCGCGAGGCGCTATGGACGCAGCGTGTGCAACGGTTTCATGAGCAGCGCCTGCAAGTCACCACCTGCCTGCGTCGCGGGTACGAGAGCGGCATGTGGTACAGATCCCATCATCAAGATATCAAAACACCATGAGTGACCCTTTAAATTCACAAAACCCATCGGCTCCGCAAGGTGGAGTCGGTGGCAATACGCTTCAACAAGCAGCCCCAGCAATGCCCCACGATCCGCTCGATCAATTGTTTGAGGTAAAGGTCGTGCGAGAGATGCTGGAAATCAAAGACAAGGAGTTTCGGCAATATGGCCGCCAACATGCCATCAACGGCATGCCTTATGCTGCGAATTCAGATGCCCCGATTTTCAAAGCGGGTGCCGAGGAAGTGCTCACCTTCGTGAAGATCGAAGCTGAAGCCCGCTCCAAAACTGCAGAAACGATACATAGCGCAAACGATGCCAAAGTCAAGGAAGCGAAGGAACACCAACAGCGTCTCGATGAACAGGTCGCGAAGCTGGAGGATCAGCCGATGTCTAAGGCATGGCTATGGACGGCAATGGGTATCATCGTGATGCTCGGCGAGCTGCCATTTGCCTACCTCACATTTTCCGATTTGGTCAATTTGTCTGAACAATTTACCCCAACGATTTTGAAATTGGTCTTGACAATTTCTGGCGCAATAGGTTTGGTGGCAACGATGGCGGCCATCAAAATCCTCGTTGGATTTGCCTTTGATATATTGGAGCGCGTGAACATTGACGGTTGGCATTTGATTCGCAATCCGGCAAAGAGGCATCTGCGCGATGGACACTTCATTCCTAAAATCGCAATTCTCCTACTATCCGCTTGGGTATTTTATTTTTTTGTGAGCAATCTAGCTGAGTATCGATCGCTTTCCATTGAATACTCCAAGCTCGAATCCGAAAGACATTCAATCGATCTAAACGCCAATGAGGCTGCAGACCAAATTGCTACGAAGATCGCAGAAATGTCTGCCGTCAAAACGAAACTCGGGCCAGCAGAAAAGGATCTCTTTTGGTTCTATGGGCTTCTTTTTCCGATCGCTGGTGCGCTTTTCATTGTCGATGGTGAATTCAGAGCAATGCGAAAAAGAAAAATGGAAGGGCTAAAAACTCAACAAGGAAACTCGCGCATGGAACTCGAGCTTCAAGAGAAAACACTACTAGAGCACCAGAAGATTCTCGCCAATGCACAATCGGTAGCCGATGCGGTCGTTGAAGGCCACGGTCTTGCAGCCTCATTCGCCAAACGCTTTTGGTGGAAATACAGCCAAGGATTCCAAGAAGAACTGTACAACACCGACCGCCTATTCAGCGGCCCAGGCCCGTTTGAAAAGGCAGAATTATTTCGCTTTCGCTTCAATTAATTGACTCATGAAAACATCAAGCGCATTCCTTTTGCTATTATTTTTGGTCGTCCTTGTCATGGGGGGTTGCTTTGAAGCCCCCATCGATTGCCATGACGCAGAGATTCCCTGCATGCCGCTCAAAATTGCGGTGGTGTGTGATTTCACTGCAAGTCAAGATGGGAGTACTATACCAGTTCCGGAGAATCTCCTGAACAAATTTGATCACATATTCGACTCTCTATTGCCTGATAGATCAATCATTCAGCTTTATCCCGTGTCATCAGTAGATCCTACTCCGCCCATCGGAACTTGGGAGTACAAATGGGATCACTGTGATCGAGACATAAAGGAGAAATACATCCTATACACGAGAAAACGATGGTTGAAAGACCTGGATTCAATTGTCAAAGTACAATGCGCCAAAGAGAAAGATCCAAAAATTCGCAATGAAGGTCGATCATGCATCGAAAACTCGATCATTAATACAGGAGCATTCCTTGTAGAAGATGCCAACCTATTCGATAAGCGGCTATTGGTGATTTCCGATTTTTTGGAGCAATGCAGCAATTCTAGCCTCGCGGCCAACAAACCTTTATGGTTTCAAGGCGGGGGTTGGAAATATCCCATTTCCCCCGATTCACTCAATGCAAAGATAGATCGATGGGATCAACACATCATTCTTGAGGAGACTAACGTCTACGCGATTCGGCTTGGCATTCCAGATGCAAAAACTGCAATCATGCAGAAAACAGATTTGGAGACTTTCTGGACACACCTATTTAAGCACTTAGGCGCTGGAATTCGCTCTATCAATTTTCCAGAAAGTTTTCCCAAAGACTTGTTGCGGCAAAGACATTTCCCGAGATGACCATCCTTAGTCCGACTCTAATGAGTTTCAATTATTCTTACATAATATATTAAAATCATGTCCGATTCAAATTTAGTATCGTGCGGTGAGGAGCACGAAATGAACACCATCCTCAAGCATTTCAAGAAGCGGCAAACGGAGAACAATCGCCTGATTCTCTCCACAGCGTGTCGCAATTGGAAATCAGATGATACCTACAAGCCTCACAACCGTGATAGCTTTTACAGGTACCTGCCCAATAAGGGAGTACTTGCTCGGCTTGAAGACGCATCATGATTGGAGGGGGAACGGCTGGACTGTTCCCCCTTTGACTTTTCAAGGCTCGCAGGTCTAGGAGTCCTCTTGATACCATTGCATTCCCCTGACGTAGCGACATAGGTGCAAAATTTTCCCTATCTTCCCGCTACATAATCTTGAATTCTATGCGCTGGATGCATTTTGTGGTCCCTTTTTGCCTTGTCTTGAGTTGTGGCCACGCATTTCCCCAGATCGATCACTGGGAAACTGCCGTCAATTTCAACACGACTTGGAAGTATTTTCCCGGCACGGCGGAGCCGAATGTTGGGTGGCCGTCGGTTGCGTTCAATGATGCGGCTTGGGCTTCGGGCATGGGCGGCGTGGGCTTCGGGGACGGGGACGACAATACGACCATCGCCCTCTTGCCGTCGCTGTGGCACCTGATGGGGTTGGCCGAGGATCACTGCCTGAGCGCGCACGAGCACGTTCACGCGC
>JANMIM010000496.1:0-2683 GCA_031375795.1 Bacteroidota bacterium | reverse complement strand
CCGATATCTGTGACTATATGTTTGATGGCGATCCCCAATCGCCCTCCGCGCAGCAGGACTTGAACTTTGACCCCACGCTTGCGTTTGAGGATTTCACCTTGATCAAGGACCCTATGACCTATGAATTTGCCAACATCGACGCCAATCCGGCATTCAATCGACAGGTTCCCAAGGAGTTGGATTATTTCACACTGTTTGACTTCTCGGCAAAGTACGATCCAGTGCCGACGATGCTCTGCCAAAACCACACAAGTACCGTGAAGGGCTTCATGGGCCAAACGACGGCCTTCGTCAAGGGCACGATTAAGAAGGAAGTGCTGATCATGGGCGAATTGAAGGCATTTGGTGAGGCGCGCTACATCCATGGCAACCTCGGCGAAGGCATGTGGACCTTCTATGGCGGGCACGACCCCGAAGATTATCAACATATGGTCGGTGAGGAGCCCACTGACCTGGCCCTTCACCCCAACTCGCCAGGTTATCGCCTCATTCTCAACAACATCCTTTTTCCAGCTGCCAAAAAGAAAAAGCTCAAGACCTAAAAATGCGCCTCCGACTTTTAATCTTGGCCTCCGCGCTGTTGCTGCTCCTGCAGTCCTGTAGCTCGGGCACGTCGACGACGCCCTCCCCAGGCGCGCCCTCCGACTCGAGCGCAGTTGCACCCGTCAAACTTACCTCGCTTGTCGTGCATTTCCCCGACGACCAGCCCAACAAGGTTTGGGAAGTCGAGACAGCCAATGAAATGACAGCCAAGGAGTTGATGGATGCCATGAAGGAGGCCCAGTTCCAATTTACCGACACGCTCTACCCCGGCATGGGCCACCTCGTGACCAGCGTGGCTGGCATCAAAAATGCCCAAGGAGATGGCGCCTACTGGCAATTTTGCATCGATAACATAGCGAGCGACCGTGGCGTGGATGAGAAGACCGTGGCTCCAGGACAACAGCTCGACTGGCACTATGCCAAGTATGGAGAGTTGCCGTGCAAAAAGATTGGGGAATAATTTTGTCCAATCTCCTATATTTGCCCCGTTCGCAATGATATATCCCATGGAAAAACGCATTTACAAAGACATACTGGTGTTTGTGGCCCTGATCGGCTTGATCGTCGCAGGCCGCTACTTGCCACATGCCGCCAATTTCACCCCTGCCGCAGCCGCCGGGCTCTTTGCCGGGTTTTGGTTTCGCAACAGGCTTGTCGCCGTTTCCGTGCCATTGCTGGGCATGTTGCTGAGCGACATGCTGATCCAAATGCCTTATCACCTCGGCACCATGGCCATCGTGTACGCGGCCATCTCCATGCCCGCCCTGCTCGCAGGCGGCTGGTTGCGCAGGCCTGCCACCAACAAAGCCATGCAGGCGATCAAGGTCGTCACCGGTGCCCTCGGCGGGTCGGTTCTCTTTTTTGTGAGCACCAACATGGCCGTTTGGCTGTTCGACGGCCTCTACGCCCTCAACGCGACCGGCTTTGCAGCCTGCTTTGCCGCCGCTGTGCCCTTTTACAAGTGGACGATCGCCGGAGACCTCGGCTTTGCCCTGCTCCTCTTTGGCAGCTACGCGCTCTTGAATGTGTGGGCGACCGCACGTGACTCCAAGGTCGTGGCTGCATAAGTCGCCGCCGCTGAGAAAGAACAAAAAACCCTTTGGCATACCATTGCAAGGGGTTTTTCGTTTTTTGTAGGCGAGACGCACTAGTTTCCAACATTTTTTGGGCTACGATTCGTATTTTCGGGAACATGAAAACGCATTATTCAGAGGAAGAGGCAAGGCCGAGACTGGTATTTTTGGAGGGATGGGCCTTCCAAAAGGATGGCATCGAGAAGGATTTCCTGTTTCGTGACTTTGTGGATGCCTTCAGTTTCATGACCCGCGTGGCCATGGAGGCAGAGCGCATGAACCATCACCCTGAATGGACCAATGTCTGGAACAAGGTCCACATGCGCCTGAGCACGCACGAGGCAGGCGGGCTCACCGACAAGGATTTTCAATTGGCCGAGGTCATCGAGAAACGCATCTTGTGCAAATGATCCAGATACCGATCATCAACCGCAGCGACAACCCGTTGCCCTTCTATGCCACCGGGCAGAGCGCCGGCATGGACCTGTGTGCCGCCAACCCTGAACCGATCGCATTGGCCCCCGGCGAGTTCCGGCTCGTGCCCACAGGGCTGTTCATCGAGTTACCAGTCGGCTATGAGGCCCAAATCAGGCCGCGCAGTGGGCTGGCATTCAAGCACGGCATCACCGTGCTCAATGCGCCAGGCACCATCGACGCCGACTACCGTGGCGAGATCGGCGTGTTGCTCATCAACCACGGGCAGCATACATTTGAAATCAAGAAAGGCGAGCGCATCGCCCAAATGGTCGTAGCCGCACATGCAACCGTGGCGTGGCTACCCGCCATGGAACTCGCCGAGACCGAGCGCGGTGCAGGCGGATTTGGCTCGACAGGTAAACAATGAAACAGACGGCCCTTGTGGTCGCATAGAAGATACAGGATCATGAAAATCATCATTCCCATGGCCGGCAGAGGCTCTCGCTTGAGGCCTCACACACTCACGACTCCCAAGCCGCTGCTTCCCATCGCTGGCAAGCCCATCGTGCAACGCCTGGTGGAGGACATCGTGAGCCTCTATGACGGCAAAGTCGAGGAGATCGGATTTGTCATCGGCGATTTTGGTGCCG
>JANMIM010000473.1:0-5587 GCA_031375795.1 Bacteroidota bacterium | reverse complement strand
ATGATGTTGCTCACCGCCTCCTGGATGATGCGATAGAGTTGCAGCTCGTCGGCGCTCGTCAAGCAACTCTGATAGTCGATTTCTGCATTGAGGATGAATCTATTGTGCTCCTGCACACGCTCTACCAACTGCTCAATGCTGTCTTGCAAGCCGAGGTCCTCAAACAATACGGGATGCAGGTTGCGGCTGATGGCGCGCACATGATTGACGAGTTCGTCGATTTTGGTGGCGGTTTCCTCTTGTGTATTTTTTTGCAAGCCCGATTTCACCAATAGCAACTCATTGTTTACGCTGTCGTGGAGGTCGGTGGCGATGCGCTTGCGTTCCTTCTCAATATTGTTGAGCAACTGGGTGGTAAAGAGTTGTGATTGCAATTTTTCCTTCTCTAATTTCCGGCGGCGTTGCAGGGTGAAGTACAAGGCGATGAGCAAAACGAGGGTGACGAGTGCTGCGAGGAGCAGGCCGATCAAGCGTCGGTTGCCGATGATGGTTTTTTCGTTCAGGCGAATCGCTTGCTCTTTTTTGTGGGTCTCAAATTCGACTTCCAATTCCTGCAGCTTGACCTTGTAGCCATCGGCATTGTAAATGGTATTCAAGGAATCGTAAACGGTAAAATACCGAAAGGCCATTTGGTATTTGCCCATGCTTTCATAGGTGTTGCGCATCATCTCCGCGGCGTAGAGATTGTATTTTGAGATCTGGCAGGAATCGGCATTTTGAAAGGCTTGGGTATAACACTCCCGCATTCT
Organism: Bacteroidota bacterium; assembly: GCA_031375795.1. Taxonomy (GTDB): domain Bacteria; phylum Bacteroidota; class Bacteroidia; order J057; family JADKCL01; genus JADKCL01. Next base: position 4,838 of record JANMIM010000473.1, on the reverse strand, counting down.
CGTCTCATCACCCATGGCACCAAACAAGGCGATTTTTTTCCCATAGACGATCGGCAAATCACAGGGGCTCGTGATGCGCATTTTTGCAATGGCCAGATCATACTGCCGCTCAGATTCCTCATAGCTCCAGTTCAGGTAGGACAAATAGGCCTCTTGCATCAACAGCATGGCTTGGGCCCGCATGTCCAAGTTCTCATAGTTGTTTTTCGCCAGGTCCTCCATCAAGACTTGGGCCTCGTAGTAGTGCTGAATGTCAAACAAGGCGAGTGCCTTTTGGTAGGCAGCATTGTCGAGGTAGTATTGCCGATTGGTCTTGATTTTTTTGGCAAATGCCTCTGCCTGATCCAAGTACAGCAGCACATTGTCGTAGTCTGAGATATACTTGTAGGTGCTCGACAAGCACAGATTTCCGTAGTAGGCATCCTCATCGCTGATGTGATTTGAGCTCAAGAATTCCAAGATTTTCCGCAGCGATGTTTCATATTCCGCGTCCTTGTTGAGCGCTTCAATCTCGGTTTCCAGCAGCACAACCTGCTCCGACTTTGCTTGCAATAGACCGCACGTGAGCATGATGCTCAAGACGAGCATCAGCAGGTAGGCGGGGAGCTTATGAAAACACTTATTCATACATTGCCAATTGGGGCATCCATACAAGATACCCTTTGATTCTTCCGAAGAGTCCTTTTTGATGTTGCAAACCTAGGGCGAGAAAATCCTACTGGCAAACAATTTTCCCTTTCCCCTGAAAATCCAGTGTTACCACGGGGGGTACCCAATGCCCATCATGGCCAACTTTGCAGCATAAATCTTTATCACAAATGGGAAATGTCTTGAAAAGTAAAATTTTGACTCTTGTGCTTTGCGCTTTAGCTATGTGCGGCTATGCCCAATCCAACCCCTTCGTCAGTTGGGCCAAACAACAAGGTGGGGCGACGAGTTTTGCAGCCGGCGCTGCGGTAGCTACTGATGCTGCCGGTAACGTTTATACAACAGGCGTTTATGGCGGCACTATCGATTTGGATCCAGGTACTGGAACGTCTAATGTAACCTCCGCTGGTGCTGGCGATGCTTTTATCTCGAAATTCGATCCCAACGGCAATTTCTTATGGGGAAAATCGGTAGGCGGGTCATCTCAGGAGAACCCTTTGGGTATCGTAGTCGATGGCTCAAACAATGTTATCATTGGCGGCGTCTTTGGTAGTGCTTCGGCTGATTTTGATCCGGGCTCAGGGACTTTTAACCTTTCATCGGTCGGAGCGAATGATGGCTTTGTACTCAAACTAGATGCCAACGGCAATTTTGTGTGGGCCCTTAGCATGGGAAGTGCCACTAACAATGAAGCGGTAAACGCGGTATCAACAGACGCTGCTGGAAACGTATATGCCGTTGGTTACTATAACAACACCGTTGATTTTGATCCAGGTTCGGGAACGAACAATATGTCTTCTGCTGGACTCGAAGACGCATTTATTGTAAAATACACGCCAGCTGGCGCATTTGCATGGTCTCGCAAGGTGGGAACACCCGGCAATGATCGTTTTCTTGCAATTGACGTGCGTACCAACGGTTATTGTTATGCAGTGGGATATTATAGCGGAACGATTCCTGTTGGCGAGCTCAGCTCTTCTTTTGCCATTCCCGGTGCTGGTGGAAACAATGGGTTGCTAGTACAGTATGATGCTTCTGGTACGGTTTCTAATGGTTCGGTAATGGGTTCTACAGGCACCGAGCAAATGACTGCTGTTGCAGTTGATGAAGCGGGTGGTTCTCTTTACTTAGCTGGTACCTACAATACGAATATTGGTACCCCCTGGAACTTAACAGCTTACGGTTCCACCGATATGTTCATCTTGAGATCCAATCTGGATAATTCAAATAGTATTACCAGTGTTGTCTGGTCATTTGGAACAGGCAACGCGCAAGCGCAGCTTGCCACCGCTCTGGATGTAGATCCGTCAGGAAATGTTTATTGGGGTGGAACAATTGCTGGTTCGCTGGTTAATATTGATGCCGAGCCAATGAACTTTGTCCCACTGAATTCAGCGGGCCTTAATGATGGATTCCTTGCCAGTTATGACAGCACAGGTACCCTGCGCTTTGGATTTACAATTGGTAATGCGAATCAGGATAATGTAGGCTATAGACTTAAAGCAACGACTTCAGACGTCTATGTTACCGGAAGTCTAAGTGGAACGATCGATTTTGATCCCGGCTCAGGATCCAGCAATATGACAGCATTGGGCTCACTTGACTCCTATACCGTCAGATACAACACCTGTGAGACCCCGGCGATGCCGACGAATACTACGCCTACACCCAATCTCACCATCTGTGCAGGCAATACCACTTCGCTTATGGCTTCGGGATTGCCCAATGGCCAGCTTTCATGGTACTCCGCATCCACCGGCGGCACCTACCTCGGCAGTGGATCCACCTTGACCACGCCAGTATTGTCCAGCACAACCACATATTACGCCCAGGACTCCACCTGCACGGGCAGTGCGCGTGTGCCTGTAACCGTGAACGTCAATCAGGGCCCGACTTCACTGTCCTACACAGCCTCAGCCAACTCAGTTTGTCTCGGCAGTGCGGTGATACTTACCGGCAGCGGCGCCAACAGCTATGCATGGTCAGGTGGCATTGTGAATGGCATCGCCTTCTTTCCAACGGCAACGACTACCTATACCCTGACCGGAACGGCTGCCAACGGATGTTCAGCCACCACGACGGCAACGATCACCGTGCTACCCCGGCAGCCGATCACGGCCAATGCAAGCGCAACCAGCATCTGCCTCGGCGACAGCCTCACCCTACAGGGCTCGGGCGGGCAGAATTACTACTGGAACAATTCGGTGACCAACAACGTGACGTTTGCCCCTGCTACGGCTGGCGTGTTTAATTACATCGTCAATGGAGATGGCTTGAACAATTGCCCCGCAACTCCAGATACGGTATCTGTCACGGTGACATCTGCAACAGCCCCAGAACTGGACATCCTCTACACGCCATTGGCGCTCACGGGCTTCTCAGATGATATCGTGGCCAATGGCAACGATTACCTCACCTCCACGACCACTTCTGTGGATGCCAACTCGGATGGCTGCCGCTTCATTGATCTGACCTACACGCAGTTTGGTACGCCGACCCGCTTCCTGCCTACCGGGGGTAGTTTTTACAGCGAGGAGCCCTCGACGCCCAATCTGCAATTCCAGTTTGCCTCCTACACCGCCAATAATACGCTGACGTTGCAGACGGGCAATATGTCGGGCACTTTGACGCTGGCCACACCGACCTCGATGGATGCATTTTACCTGCTCGCGACCGGCGGTGGCGGTACTTGTACCCTCAACTGCGTGATCAACTTCACCGATGGCACAACCCAGACGATTTCCAACCTCACCATCACCGACTGGTTCAATGGTGCAAATGCTGCGATCAACGGCACCGGCCGCTACTACAACAATGCACTGGGTTTCCAGGGGCCAACCGATACCAATCCGCGCCTGTACCAGTTCTTGATCAACATCAGCGCAGGCAACGCGCACAAATATGTGCAGTCTGTTGCATTCACCCGCACAAATCCTGGCCCCATGAAAGCGCAGCTCATGGGCATCACGGCCGTTGGTTCAGCCAACCGCTACTGTGTGGAAGACAACGCAACCGTGGCCGACCTCTACGCCAATGGCAGCAACTTGCAGTGGTATGCCGCTGCCGTGGGTGGTTCGCCGCTTGCTTCGATCGCCGCATTGGTGGATGGCACGACATATTATGCCTCGCAATCGATCAATGGTTGCGAAAGTGCCGGCCGTCTTGCAGTTGACGTGATCTTTACCACGCTGTCACGCACCGTCACGCAGACCGCCTGCGGCACCTACACTTGGCCCCATAACAACCAGACCTATACCTCCTCCGGCACCTACACCAGCACAGTGGTAAATGCATTCGCCTGCGACAGCATCATTACCCTGAACCTGACCATCGATCCACTGCCGACGGTGACGGTCACCGCCACCAATACCGCTGTCTGTGCAGGTTCCTCAGTGACCCTGAGCGGCAATGGCGCAAGTACCTACACCTGGACCGGTGGCGTGAACGACGGCCAATCCTTTGTACCGACTGCTACCAACACGTACACGGTGACCGGAACGGCTGCCAATGGCTGCTCGGCCACTGCAACGCAAACCGTGGTCGTCAATACACCGCCTACCGCCGACACCGCCTCCACCAACTCGGCCTGCACTGCACCGACGGGTTCAGCATCGGTCATCAATGTCGTGGGCAGCGGACCGTTTAGTTATGCATGGACAGGCTCTGCCTCCACCACGGGCACCGCTAGCAACGTGAATGCCGGGGTCTATGTATGCACCATCACCGACGTGAATGGCTGCGCAACCCCCGTGACCGTGATCGTGAATGCGATGAATGCACCCACCGTCACCTTGCAAAGCCAAACGGATGTCACCTGCTTCGGAGGTTCCAATGGCGCCGCCGCAGTGAGCGTCACCGGCGGATCAGGCCCTTATGCTTATACCTGGTCCAACAGCGGCTCCACCAGCAATGCCATCAGCAACGTGTCGGCAGGCACCTACACCTGCACCGTTTCCGACGTCGCGAGCTGCGAGGCCTTCCTCGTGGTGACCATCGCCCAGCCAGCAGCGCTCGACAGCACCGTCACCGTCAATGGCACTGTGGTGACCTCTGGCAGCGCGAGCGGCACGATCAGCCTTGCTTTTGGCCCCAACACGATCACCACTTTGGTGACTGCTCAGGACGGAATCACAACGCAAACATACACAGTGACGGTCACCCGTCAGGCTGCGCCCGCTGTAACCGCACCA
>JANMIM010001394.1:0-1576 GCA_031375795.1 Bacteroidota bacterium | reverse complement strand
CTTGAAGAAATTGAAGTGACCCTTTTTGGGGAAATGAATTTCAAATGGGGATCGAATGCGCTCAAAGATTTGTGCGCAATTCCTCCAGTCCCAGGAAAGCGAGGGCAAGCGATCCGGTCACGCAAAATTCACCTGAGATACACATCTGCTTGAGTTTGCGCAGGGGCAGCAAAACGACCTCGATGTCCTCGTGCTCATCGAGCGACTGCGGGGCCGTGAGCGCTGCTGCACGGGCGAGGTACATGTGCACGCGATTGTCCTGGCGTGTGGGATCGTCCCAAGCAGTGCCGAGGTGGGTAAAGTGCTGCGCGGAATAACCTGTCTCCTCCCCCAGCTCGCGGGCGGCGGCCGTCAATGCAGCCTCCTGTCCCGGTAGAAAAGTACCGCCTGGAAATTCCAGCAAGATCTGCCCAGCCCCATGCTTGTATTGCCGCACCAGCACGACCTCGTCTGAGGCCGTCACCGCAAACACCAGCACGACCTCGGGCCGCAGGCTCACGTAATAGTCGTCGACCTTGCGGCCATCGGGCAGGATCGCCCAATCGCGGCGCAGCTTGTACCACGGCTCGTCAAAGACGATCTCTGACCTCAACAGGCGCCAAGGTTTGATGTTGCTCATTTCTGCCCCTGCCAAAACTTGGTGAAATGGCAGATCAGGTCGATCTCCTCCATCGCCTTCTTTTTCTTGCCGTCGGCGATGTTGTAGACGTAGTCCTTGGCCTTGTCGGTGTAGTAGGTACCCTCCTGCAAGGTGGGTGTGCCGCCGACAGTGCTGTAGCGGTGGTCGAGCATTAGTTGACCTGTGGGGTACCACTCCTTGACGCTGCCCTGCACGTTGCCTTTTTGATAATGGTAGGCATATTGTTGCTTGCCATCTGGAAACCAGCCCATTTGGAAGCCATCGCGCTTGCCTTCCTCGTCGTAGCGATCGATCTGCATGGTGTCGCCATTTTCATAGAAGCTCACCTTCTCGATCACGGCAAATTTATCAAAGCCAGGTGCGGCGGGCACATCTTGGACAAACTTGCCTTCCTTGTAGGTTTCCAGTGGTCCAGCAGCGCAGAGGTCGCGGCCCTTGTACAGCACGGTGTTGATTTCCTGCGGGTTGCCGTTGGGGAAATAGACAAATTGCTGCTGCTCGGTCTCCTTGCCTTTGGCGACCATGCGGCCTGAATCGTCCCAAACCGTGAGGTTGGTCGCAGAGGGCCGGCCTTTGCCAGATGTGCAGCCATTGTCCCAGTCTTCTTCCCGCATCTTGTTGCCGGAGGCAAACCAATATTTCCACTTCCCTTTCTTGTGGCCTGCCGCGTCGAGGGTGCCTTCGCTCACCTTGACGCCAGCGGGATCATAGGAATAGACCTTCCAGGTTTCACGACCCGAACCGTTGGGATTCCAGAATTCCTCGCTTACCACCTTTCCATTTTCATCGAGGCGCTCAAACATGCCCACTTGCTTGCCGGCCTTGTATTCGCCCGACATCATCTTTTTGCCGCTCTGATGCCAGAATTCCCACTTGCCCTCTTTCACGTCCATGGTGCCCTTGCCCTTGGCCATTACCTTGCCGCCGAGATAGAAA
>JANMIM010000416.1:0-1440 GCA_031375795.1 Bacteroidota bacterium | reverse complement strand
GAGGATCTCCTCCCCTTGGCTGGAGAGCTTGAAGTTGCAGTGCAAATGATTTGGGGTGCTGCCGTCCTCATCGGCCCAGATCGTGAGGAAGCTATGCGGCGGCATCACGGTGCCCGCAGGGAAGGCATATTTGCTGCGGTTCAAGGCGTTGTCGGTGAGGTACAATCCGGTCAGGGACAAGTTGCCGTTGGTGGTATTGAACAATTCGATCCAGTCGTCGTGTTGGCCGCTCTCGTCGGTTTGGCCAGCGACATTCACGGCCACGAACTCATTGACGACCAGATCGCCGGGCTGTGGCAGGCTCAGGGCAGCCTGCACGGTGTGAAACTCGTGCTCGGCGCGTGCCGGTGAGAATGCGCCGATGTTTGCGTTCTCGGCATAGACATAATATTGTGCCTCGGCGGCCAGCATCATGAAGCTTGCGCCATAGAGGCCGTCGCCCGCGCCCGCGTCGCCGTGCGCGCCATCGTCATACATGGGCACCCGCGTGAACTTGAGCGACTGATCGAGGCGGTAGCCGAGGAATACGCTGTCGGCGCCACTCACTTGCGCGGTCACGGTGACGGCGCTGTTGAGGGCAGGTGCGGCCGGATTGGGCAATGCGCTGCCGATCACAGGCTGCGCATAGCCAAATTGCGGTGTGGCTTGCAGGTAGCTGAGGCGGGCGCTCATGAGGCTGCTGATGCCGGGCACGGTATAGCTGCCGTTGGGGGCGCCAGTGGTCATGCTGTTTTGAAATTGCGTGTAGGTGTAGAATTTGTGGCTGTCGCTCGCGACGGCCGTGTCGATGAGGCTCTGAAATGTCGCGGCCGTCGTGGCGTAGGCCCCGCTCGCCACCACCTCGTCGGTGATGGTGCGCAGGTGGGCGAGGTACATCTTCTGGTACCTCGGCGTCGCCATCACCGCGTTGATGAGCGGCCAATAGGGATCAGTGGCATGGATGTCGATCGGCAATTGCTCCTCATTGGTCACAGTGAGGGTCGCCGTGCTCGATGCACCCGCCCCCAGGAAGGGAAATCCGCCAAAGGCCATGTTCAGGTCCCAGATGACGGGGTTGAAGTGGCCTGTCTGATCGCGGTAGATGTAGTGGTTTTGCGCGAAGACCCCAGAGTAGCTGTCGAGGTTCACGAGGACATTGTTGAAGGCCAGCATCCAGATCACACGGTCCAAGTCCATGTAGGCGGCCAGGTCGGGGCTGTTGGTCGTGACCTTGTCGCAGAGGTCCACGAGGTCATTCCAACCCGAGGACGATTTGAGCTCATAGCGCGGGAAGTAGACGGTGCTGTCGCCGGTGAGCGTCTTGAAATTGCTCTTGGTGATGGGGCTGGGCAGGTCGATCGGGTTGCATTTGAAGAATGTGCCCGAGGAGGAATAAAAATGGTTGGAGCAAAATTCCTTGTTGATCGACTCCTCGTTGGAATAGAGGCCGATGTAGTTGCC